>JBAWVV010000766.1:0-1781 GCA_037147115.1 Planctomycetia bacterium
CCAGCAGGGCCATTGCCGAAGGGGCGCCCCGGCGGGGGACGGTGCGACGGAGCGTCGAGCGACTCCTCGTGGTCGTTGAGCGGGGGCACTGGCGCGTAACAGACGACCAGCGCGGCCGCGATCGCCTCGGGCGTATGCCCTTCCTTGACGAGTTGCTCGACGACCGGCGACGACGCCGGCCCGCCCACCACCGAAAGCGCCTCGCGGACCCGATCGATCACCCCGGCCGTTCGCTTGGCCGCGACGTCTCTGACGGATGGCACCGGCTCGCGGCGGATGCGGAGCCCGAGGGCCCGCTCGATCTGCCCGAGCCGGAATCCGGCACCGCCGGAGACGAGCGTCACAGCCATGCCGTTGCGGCCGGCGCGCCCCGTTCGCCCGATGCGGTGGAGATAATCCTCGGCATCGATGGGAAGGTCGTAATTGACGACGAGGGCGAGGTCTTGAACGTCGATCCCGCGGGCGGCGACGTCGGTGGCCACGAGCCAGCGGAAGGCCCCGCGCTTGAAGCCCTCCATGACCCGCGTCCGCTGGGGCTGGGCCATGCCACCGTGGAGCCGCTCGGCGGCACAGCCCCGGTCGAGGAGCCAGTCGGCGAGTTCGTCGACCATCCGCTGAGTGTTGCAGAAGACGAGGCCACTGCGCGGATCGTGGAAATCGATGAGGCGGCCGAGCGCGGCCGACTTGGCGTGGTGGCGGACCTCGTGGAACACCTGATCGACCGCTGGCGGACCGGCATCACGGGCCCGGTCAACGCGGATCTCGCGAGGGGAGCGGGCGTGATGCTCGACGAGCCCGCGGATCGCCGGCGGGAAGGTAGCGGAGAAGAACACCGTTTGGCGCTCGGGCGAGGCCGCCGCCAGGAGCTTCTCGAGATCCTCGCTGAAGCCCATGTCGAGCATCCGATCGGCCTCGTCGAGGACGAGGACCTTGATCGCGGAGAGATCGAGGCTGCCGCGACCGAGGAGATCGACGAGCCTCCCCGGCGTGCCGACGACGATCTGGGCGCCCCGCCCCAGATCGGCGAACTGCCGCTCGTAGGAGGCCCCGCCGTAGACCGTCACGGTGCGAACCCCCTTCTTGAAGGAAGAGAGCTTCTCCGCCTCCGCCGCGACCTGCGTCGCCAGCTCCCGCGTCGGGACGAGGATCAGCACCTGGGTCTTCTTCGAAGTGGGATCGACCCGCTCGATCGCCGGCATGCAGAACGCCGCCGTTTTCCCGGAGCCAGTTTGCGACTGGCCGACGACGTCGGAGCCACTCAGCAGCGCGGGGATGGCGCGGGCCTGAATCGGGGAGGGGGTGAGCCAGCCGAGCTTCTCGGCCGCGCGGACGAGCTCCGAAGAGAGGCCGAGCGACGCGAAAGTCACGGCCGCAGCGCCGTCCGCGGCGACGGGGGGATCGATGGTCAAGAGGCGGGCCGTTCGTTGATGGGCAGAGCCGTGGTCGGCGGGCGGGGCCGTGGTCGGTGTGATTGCAGGCGGGAGAACGAGTGTACCAGCGATCGCACCGCTCCGCTCATCCGGCTGCGTGGAGGATCACGAGGCCGATCCCCAGAAACGCACTCACGCCCAGCGCCGACACCAGCGCCCCCGGCCAGGTAGGGCGCCAGGGATAGGCCAAGACCATCATCAGGGGGACTCCCCGGAGGAGGAGATGATCCCCCGTCCAGCCAACCGGCTTGACCAGCCCAAGGATGAATCCGGCGAGGGTCTGTGGGCTCGCGCCGGTGAGCCCCACGAGGGCCACAAAGCCGAGGAGCGCCATGGCAACGACCCCCATTC
>JBAWVV010000767.1:0-1781 GCA_037147115.1 Planctomycetia bacterium
TGCAGGTCGTAGCTCGAGCGCGTCAGGCCGGGAAGGCTCACTTGGATGGCGTCGATGGCCGTGGCGACGTCACCCGCGACTGCGATGCTGCGGAATTGCAGCGTGTGGTTTCCGGCCGTGAGAGACACCGGCTGCGAGAGGTAGTCTCCCCATGCTCCGGTGGTAAACGCGGACGCCGTCCAGGACGACTGAACCGTCCCGTCGATCACCAGTTCGACGGCAGCCGATCCGAAGCCCGGACGACCCTGCGCCCGGAAGGCGAACGAAGCGTATCCCGCCGTCGCGACCGAGATCGTCTGCGACAGCGAGGAACCGAGATTTCTGTAAGATTGCAGGATGCCGAACTGCGAGCCGCTGGTGGTATAGGTGAACCCGAAGGCCGATCCGTTGGCAGAGATGTAGGCGCGGTTGTCGTAGCTCCACGACGCCCCGCTCGGCTGGACGTACCCCTTCACCGCCACCGTATCAAAATCGGGATTTGCCACCTTCCCGCCGGTGATCGCAGCACCGCCGGTGATCGCACCACCCCCCAGGACCGACACGGCACCGACCGTGTCGAAATAGTTACCGAGGGCGAGCGTGCCGCCATTGACTGTGACGGAGCCAGTGTCGGGCAAGACGTTATTGGCACCGTACGAGAGCGTGCCGCCGTTGATGGTCGTACCGCCGCTGAAGGTGTTCGTGCCGGAAAGAGTGAGCGCGCCGGTGCCGGTCTTCGCCAGGCTCCCGGCGCCACTGATCGTGCCGGCAAACGTTGTGCTCGTGTTGGCCGTGCCGACGGTGAGCGTCGAGGCTGCGTTGTTGAAAGCGACTGTGGCGGTGCCGTTGCTGGCAAGCGAACCGAACGTCGCCCCGATCGTGCCGGTCGAGAAGGCCAATGTTGCCGTGCCGGTTGTGCTCCCGTTGCCGAGCGTCACCGCCCCGGCCACCGCCCCATTGACATTGATGGTCAACGTGACGCCCTGATTGACGACGATCGAATCGTTGGCGGTGGGGGCCCCGTTGACGCCGGAACCAGTGGTGATCTGGCTCCAGTTCATACTCGAACTGATCACGATCTCGGAATCGTGGAAGGCCTCGGTCGCCACCTCGCCGGACGTAAGGCCAGTGGCCCGGACCTCAAGGCTCGAGTTGGCATACTCGCTGCCGACGAACCAGTCGGTCTCAATCCGGCCGTCGGCGACGCCGTCACGGTCGGGGGCCACGCGGACGCCGGTCTCGTCGATGTAGGCGGCGAAGCCACCCACGCCGTCGGTCACCTGCCAGGGGAGATTCCCCGGCGGGTTGTCGGCGAGGCCGTCGGTGCGGACGACCTGAAACTGGATCGTCTCACCGACCTGAAAGTTGTGGTCGGGGCCGCCGTCTGAGAAAGTGGTGAAGAGGGCCGTACTGCCGGGGGCATAGTCGAACCGGTCGGTGGCGATGTCGGCGGCCAGCAGCATGCGCGGCTCGAGTCGCGCGAGGCCATCGAGCCGCACGAGCCCCGAGCGTCGCGCTAGCCCTGAGCGCCGCGCATCGCGCCGGCTGCGGCGTTGGGCGCGGAGTAACGCTCGCTCCCGGAAGCGGCGCCAGACGAGCGTGGCATGGATCCGTGCCCACCAGCGGCGAGTCCAATTCGACTTCATGGCAAACCATCTCCTCGGAGCGGCCCCGAACAGCCTGGAGCGTGCGCTCCGATTCAACGTCACGGACCGGGCGGCCGATGCCCTCCGCACTTTACCCCCCACAGAGGCGGAGGAAACCGATCGCCTTAAAGCGATGGTAGGGACTCCGTACGGCTC
>JBAWVV010000768.1:0-1780 GCA_037147115.1 Planctomycetia bacterium
GTCACGAGCCCCGAGGATGGCGCTGCGATTCGCGAAGCCGATGCGCCGGGGAGGTAGGGGACGGGCCGGTCAGACGCCGTTAGCGCGGACGGCTCCGGAAGGCACCGGCCACGAGCCAGCAGCCGAAACAGAATTGCAGCACCACCAGAAGCGCTGCGATGGAATTGAAACTCACGACCGATCTCCACATGGCACAGGCTCGGCCGGGTACCAAACAGTAGGTCGTGATTGGTGGTGGGGATCGATTGGGGGAACTTTTCCAAACCCGGGAGCCAACCGCAGTCTGGGGCAGGTCGTACCGATTCTGGCGGTGACGACAGGGGCGCTACTCCCGCTCTCGGCGGCGGGGGCTAGGATACGGATCGACCCCGGCCCTCCCAGGAATCCCCCTCATGCCTTCGCTGAACGTCGGTGACCGGGTCCCCGATATCACGCTCCAGGCCCACGACGGCAGCACGGTGCGGCTGGGCGACCTGATCGGCAAGCGCCCGGTCGTTGTCTTTTTCTATCCCAAGGACGACACGCCGATCTGCACGAAGGAGGCCTGTGCGTTTCGTGATTCCTATGAGACCTTCTCCACGGCGGGCGCGGAGGTGATCGGCATCAGCAGCGACAGCGCGGCCTCCCATCGGGCCTTTGCCGCCCGGCACAAGCTTCCCTTTCTTCTCGCCAGCGACGCCGACGGAAGCCTGCGGAAAGCCTTTGGTGTGCCAAAAACCTTCGGCCTGTTCCCCGGGCGGGTGACCTACGTCATCGATCGTGACGGCATCGTCCGACTCGTCTTCTCGGCCCAACTGGCCTCGCAAGACCACGTCACGAAGGCCTTGGCCGCGGTCAGGGCGATCGACGGCGCCACTCCGGTCCCCTGACACTCCTTCCACCGCTGGGTGACACCGATGCCCGTCTTTGATTTCTCCTTCACCGTCGACGCGCCGCTGGAGGCCGTCCGCGACTTTCACCGCGACACCTCGGCTCTGAAGCGGCTCACCCCTCCGCCAACCTTCGTCCGCCTGATCTCGATCGAGCCGCTCGCCGAGGGATCGGTGTCGAAGTTCGTCCTCTGGGTCGGCCCGCTCCCACTCCATTGGACGGCCGTCCATCGCAACGTGAGCGACCGGGGCTTCACGGACGTGCAGGCCTCGGGCCCGGCGGCCGCGTGGGCGCATACCCACACCTTCACGCCCCTCTCCGACGGCCGGACGAGGATTGACGAGCACATCGAATTCGAACACAAAACGGGTGCCTGGGGGATCGTGACGCGGCTCCTGTTCTCGAAGCCTAATCTGTGGCTCATGTTCAGCTACCGTCGGTTCGTGACCCGCTGGTTTCTCCGCCGCCGGAGCGTGCTGCGATGATCCATTCGCTTGCGCCTTGGGACAATTGAATGCACCCAGGCGAGGGGATACAGTGCGTCGCTTGCGGCACAATTTATCTTTTTCGCCTCTTCTAAGGTTGCAATGAGCATCAAGCGCTTCCCCCCCGTCCGCAGCATTCTCGGTCTTGTTGATGACGTTCACAGCCTCCCAGGCCATGCCGAGGCCGGCGATGCCTATTACGACTCCTCCACCGGTCATCTGTGGGTGTGGGACATCGAACACAGCCGCTGGCACGATCTGCATCTGTGGCAGAAGTACGGTTCGTCGGCTGGTCTCGCCGGTGTGGCCACGGCGGCTCTCGCGGGAGCGGCTGGCGCCCAAGGCATCCGCGGCGAGGCGGGTGTTGCTGGAACGCGTGGCGCCGCTGGCGAGCCTGGTGCTGCCGGACCGAAGGGGGAACGCGG
>JBAWVV010000769.1:0-1778 GCA_037147115.1 Planctomycetia bacterium
CGGATTGATGTCGTCTGGCTCGATCCTCAATCTGCCGCGCACCGACTACGTGCCGGTCAAGGGGATCCACAGCTCGCTGGCGACCTGCGTCGGCCTGCCGGCGACGACGACGGAGAACGGTCTGCTCGCCACGACCGACTCGATCAACAAGCGGACCGTAAAGGTAGCCGAGTGCATCGACGGCCTGTCGAAGACGATCCTTCTCATCGAGGAAGCCGGCAAGCAGCAGAAGTTCTTCAAGGGGCAGACGGTGCCCGGTGGCGCCCCCAGCTACCCAAACATCGCCCTCAACTCCTTCTACGGCGACTGGAACTGTGCCCGTTACACGCGCGGCTACAGCGGGGCGACGATTGCCAACCCAGGAGCGTCCGGTTGCTCGGTGATCAACATCTACAACGACAACAGCCCCTACTCCTTCCACCCGCAGGGGGTGTCGGTGGTCCGCGGCGACGGGTCGGTCGGTTTCCTCTCGCAAGACATCGACAACTTCGTCTACGTGGCGTTTGTCACACGCGACGGCGGCGAGCCGCTCAACGCCGACCAGTGATCGCCCAAAGCATGATCGGCGCCGATGGTGTGCCCCGAGGGTTCATCGTGGCCCCTTCTTCCGATCTCACCGACCCGGCCGATCGCCAGCGATCGGCCGGGTCGGCCGTTTTCTCGCCCTCGTAGACCACCAGTATGATTGCTTCCATCCCATCCCATCCCTTCCGGAGCAGCGATCCGATGCCCTTCCTCCCCACGTCGTCTGCCACCCGGGTCGTCCGTCGATCCGCCGTGTCGCTCATGCTCCTGCTCGCCCTGGGAATCGTCGGCTGCTCGAAGGGCCCGAACCTCCCGCGGGTCAAGGGCACGTTGGTCGTCGACGGTCAGCCGGCCGCCGGCGCTAACCTCCTCTTCTTCACCCCCGGCCAGCGCGGCGGCGTCGTTCCCTCCGCCAACACCGCGGCCGACGGCAGCTTCGAGATCATCACCAACGCCAAGCCAGGCGTGAGTCCAGGGTCTTACAACGTGACGGTCGTATGGCACGATCCTGCCAAGATCGAAGCAGCGAGAAAAGATAGCTCTGGCAAGTCTGATCCGCCGGACCTCCTCGGCGGCAAGTATTCCGTGCCCGACAAGTCACCGCTGAAGGCCGAGATCACCCCCTCCACCAAGCAACTGCCGCCGATCGAACTCTCGACGAAGTGACCTGGCCCGCCCCCATCTCCACCACTGGATCCCCCCATGTCGCTGCGCGCCTCGCTCCTCCTGGTCGCCGTGATCTCCCTCCTCACCGGGCTCCAGGCCGGCCGGCCGGTCGCCGCGGCCCCGCCGGCAGGCGCGACGGTGGAGCTGCCGATCGACGACTACCTCGACGACGAAGATGAGGCCTACCACTGGGAGGTGGTGAAGGGGGGCGGGGAGGAAGCGAAGACCGTCATCCGGATGAAGAGCCAGTCGTGGCGGAGTCCGGAGGAGGTCGATCGGCAGGTGTGGGAGCACTGGGTGCTCGTCGCGCGGCCTTCCGAGCTGAAGACCGACAAGTGCTTTCTCCTCGTCAGTGGCGGTGGTAATGACGGCACGAAGGTGCCCGACGGCCCGAGCACCCTCGTCACGACCATCGCCGAGGCGACCGGAAGCATCGTCGTCGAATTGAAACAGATCCCCAACCAGCCGATCGTGTTCCACGGGGATGGCACGCCCCGCAAGGAGGATGATCTGATCGCTTACTGCTGGGACCAATTCCTCGACAGTGGCGATCCCACCTGGCTCCCCCGGATGCCGATGGTGAAGAG
>JBAWVV010000770.1:0-1767 GCA_037147115.1 Planctomycetia bacterium
CCATTGAAGAAGGTCGACGTCGGGGCCGCGGAACACCTTCGAGCGCTGCCTTTCCGTGGCTACGAAGCCACGGCCCTGTTGATCGACGCCTGGCTTGTCGCGAATGGCAGCGGTGATCGGAGCCAGAACCGGCCGCGGCGGGGCACTGGAGCGCCGGGTTTCTCGGGGCCCCGGTGCACGGCGGAGTCACCGGCTCTCTGATTCGTCGATCAAACGCCGAAACGCCTCCCGCGGTTTGCCGTATCCATGCGCCTTGCTCGGGGCGATTGCGGACAGGAGCAGGTCGTTGAGCTGAAAGCCAAGGTCGTACGGTGAGATCTCATCCCGGAGGAGAATCGCCTTGGCACTCTCGATCAATTCGTTCATCGAACCGGTGACCGAACGATTCAAAGAAGAAGCGAAATAGATCAGTCCGGTCTCGGGGACGATGGACCGATGATAGGCATCAGCCAACCCATCTCCCTCCATGAACTCTCGCAAGATCGCTAAGGCGCGCGTGATGAAGCGGCTGTCGTCCGGAATCCCCTTGGCATACAGCACGATGGAGTAGAGCGAAGGGGTGTTGCTCACGAGGAGGTAGGGCGTCCTGTCTGCAAAGAACAGGTGCGCCGTCCAATCGGCCAGAGGGTTCGCATCCAGCGCCTTGGGCTTCAGCGGGCCCGTTTTCAGTCTGGAGCCGAGTTTTTGCGAGAAGCGGAAAATCATTCAACAGCCGGGCAAGAGAGTGTGGTGAAAGCGGTTGCCGTGGCATGCCCGCAGAAAAGCGACGCCTCCCATCGATCGTCGAAGAGTGTCCCATCCGCCAGCCGGCACTGAAAACGGGTTGGACTTTATCGGACAAGAATGGGGAATCAAACCCCGCCGCGGAACGCTTGTCCGCCGGGCTGCGGGGGAGCGGCAGGATCGAGCGCCCACCGAAAAACTTCCCTGTTCAGGCCGAAAAGTGCCCTTTCTGCCGGGTGTTGACATACGTCAAGTCAGGCCCTATTGTTGGTCGATATTCATCCAAAGCGAGGCCTAGAATCCTGCCGGCTAAGATGCACCCCTCCCCTAAGGTGGTGACTACGAGGCAGGCCGATGAAGCGAGCCCCGGAGCGGATCGAACGGATCGTCCTCGCGCTTCTTCGCGAGCCATGTACCAATCTTGTTCTGCTCGATCCCGAGCCTCGCGCCGAAGTCAATAAAATCCTCCGCAATGGCGAACTGGCCAGTGTTGCCGTCCGCGATCTTCTCCGCGACCACGCCAGCCAAGTGTTTGAGACGCCCCCTGATCCCAATGGGAAGTACATCGTCGAGATGCTCCACGTCATGCTCCCCGAGGTTCGGGAACAGGGTGTTCGCAAGAAGATGTATGTGAAGTTTGTCCTCATGATCGACGAGGACGACGAATCCTGCTCCCAAATCACGATCATCCGCTTCCACAAGGCAAGCGGCTCTCAGCCGATTACCCGGTTTCCGAAGCGATGACTACAAACAAGCCGAGACGAGCCCCGAAGTGCCATCGGTGCGGACGCCCGCTCGAACAGCGGATCGCCCCGACCCACCGGGAGAAGATGAAATACGATGGCGGAACCCACGACGTTGTCATCGAGGGCATGCCACAGTGGCGTTGCGATGCCTGCGACGTCGCCCTTACCGACGATGCGAGCGATGTGGTCGTGCAGGATTGCTTGCGGCGGCATATCGGCCTGCTGACTGCCGGCGAGATCCGGGAGGGGCGCGTGATCCTCGGGCTCACCCAGTCCGACCTCGGAAAACTCCTCGGCT
>JBAWVV010000771.1:0-1760 GCA_037147115.1 Planctomycetia bacterium
GCCACGTCGGGATCGAGCTCGCGGAGGCTCCCGAATCGGATTGTCCCGCTGAATCGTGCCAGCGCTCGCGCCGATTCCGGCGTCAGGGATTCAAGTGCCGGAAACACATAACTGCTAGTCCAAGTTCCTTTCGGTTCACCCCTGGCGAGTGTCCTCGCAACCTCCGACGATATCTTCTTGAGGCGGATGTATTTCGTCGAACCTCGATCTCTTCGAGCGACTTCTTCGGCCCACCAGAGCGGAAACTCCTCCAGCCCGTCTATCCCCAAAACCCTCCGGTTAGGCTTAAGGATCGCTTCAACCTCCGGCGAAAGCGTTGTCAGGCCGTTGAGGATGAGTTTTCCGGGATTCCTTTCCTTCCGGCCAAACTTGAACCGCTCCATGAGAGCCGTCGCCACCCCGGGCGAGAGCGATGTCAGACCATTGAGGTGCAGTAAATAGCCATCGAAGGCCGCGAGCGCGCGGGCTGCGTCTGGCGAGAGCGATGTCAGGCCGCTGAGGTCCATATCATCGATGTATTCGCTGGCGGAGAGCACTTCCGCGACCTCCGGCGTCAACTCGGTCAGTCCGCCGAGATTCCCGGCACTGAAGGATCGCTTCAAGGCCTTCGCCTGCTCGACGGTGAGCGACGTGAGGGTCGACACGTCGTCGGGCAGCGGAGCTTTCATCGCATCACCCGGTTCCGGCGGGGGAGGGGCGAAGGGGTTCATGCCCATCCGCCCGAGAATCGACCCGAATGCCAGTTGCTGTTTCTCTTCAGCGACCTCCTCGATCTTCGTGACGCCGTCGAGCACGAGCCAACCCGGCTTCGCCGCGAGGGCACTTGCCACGTCCGTGTCGAGCGTCTTCAGTCCATCGAGCGAGAGCATCCCTATGCCATGGCGGGCAAGGACGGCCGCCGTCTCGGCCGGGAGGGTGGTCAGGCCATCGAGCGACACATCGCCGCGGTGCTCGGCGACCAATTCGGCTTCGGCCACCGACAGCGCATCCCGATCGCCGAGATCGACTCGGCCGCCGACTCCCGCCGCGGCGAGCGCTCCTTCGACCGTCGACCGGTCGACCGCTATGACCTCATCCTGCTCTTGTCGGACGGGATCACCCCCGCGTGGGGACTGCTCCACGAACCACACTCGTAGCGCCGGCGGCATGGCCGCCACGGCATCGGCCGCGACCACCGCCGGGCTGCGCAGGCTGATGTCCACGGCAGGGGCCAGCGCCTCGAGAATCTCTGCCGAGACCGACTTCAAGCCGCTCAAGTCGAGCAGGCCGCGATGCGGCGCGAGCGCCGCCGCCGCTGCCGGCGTGATCTCCTCGAGGCCGGTCAGATGAAGATCACCACGATGAAGATTACCGCCATGTCGCGAGAGTTTCTCGGCAACCTCCGGCGACAACGACGTCAAGCCGCCGAGCGAGAGTTTCAGTGGATAGTTTGCCAGGGCCGCGGCGACGGCCGGGGAGATCGTCTCGAGGCCGTCGAGGATGAGGGCGTGGCTGTTGGAGCGTGCGAGGGCTGCCGCTGTCTCTGCCGAGAGTCGCTCGAGACCGCCGAGAGCGAGTCGGTACCCGTTTCTTTCCGCGAGTGCTCCGGCCACTTCCGGAGAGATCTCCGCCACGCCGCCGAGCGACAGATCGCAGCGCAGCTCTGCCAGCGCCCGCGCCGTCTCCTCGGAAAGCTTCTTGACACCGTTGAACGACAGACTGCCGCGCTGGATATGCTCCTTGTTCAGGGCCCTGACGATCTCGGGGGTCAGCTCCACCAG
>JBAWVV010000772.1:0-1757 GCA_037147115.1 Planctomycetia bacterium
GCCACGGCCACCACGGCCCTGGGCGTCACCGGGATCACGTTCTCGAGCGCCGGCGTCGGCTATACATCGGCCCCGGCAGTGACGATCGCCGGGGTCGGTGGCCTCGGCTCGGGCGCCGAGGGTTTCGCTACGATCACCAATGGCTTTGTCACCGGGATCACGATCACGAAGCCCGGCTCGGGCTACGTCAACGGCGCCACGGTCAGCTTCACCGGCGGCGGCGCCTCGCAGCAGGCGGCAGCCACGGTCACCACATCGTACGTCGTCACCGGCGTCACGCTCACCAGCAGCGGCTCGGGTTACAACCCATCGACCACCGACGTGACACTGAACCCTGTCGGCACCGGGGCCACCGGTGTGGCGAATGTCACCGCCGGCGTCGTGACGAGCATCCGGATCACCGACAACGGCTCGAGCTACAGCTCCACCACGCCGCCGACGGTGACCCTCATCCCCTTCGGCTCGGGGGCGCTGGGCACCTCGACGATCTCCGCTGGCTCGGTGAATGGCGTCACCGTCACCAATCCCGGTGTCAACTACGCCGTGCCGCCCGCCGTCACCTTCAGCCCCGCCCCGGGGGGCGGCACGACCGCGACCGGTGTGGCGATCGTTGGCGGGGTAGCGCAGCTCTCGGCCAAACGCCTCGATTGGACGGCCCTCGAGCAGCCGCTCGACGCCCTCCTGGCGCAGTTCTCGATCGCCGGCATCACGCTCACCGGCGCCGGCGACCTGACGATCAACCGCCCCTCGAGCGACCTGACGCTCGAAAAGGCGGTCACGAAGGACGGCTCGGTGTTTGTCACGGCCCAGAAGCTCACGGTCACCGGACCAATCACTGCCGGCGACTTCAACTCGACCCGCACCGAGACAGTGAGCCTCGTCGCCACCGGCTCGGATCTGATCATCAATGCCCCCGTCACCGCCCCAGCGGCGGTGACGCTCCAGGCCGACGCCGGCTCCATCATCGGAGCCCCGGCGGGCCTCGTGACGACCAAGAATCTCGCCATCTCGGCCCTCAACGGCGCTACCGTCACCACGAAGGTGGAGAACGTCACCGGCCGCGTCAACGGAGCCGGCGCCACGATCACGATCAACGAGACCGACGATCTCGTCGTCGGCTCTCCGACGAAGAGCCTGTCGGCCAACAATGGCTCGATCACGGTCAATGCCGGCGGTGCGATGTCGGTCTATCTAGCCGATGCCGGTCCGAACGGCTCGGTGACGCTCGCCGCTGGATCGAACCTCATCGAGGCCGTCGTCGGCAATGCAGCCGAAGTGATCGCCGCGTCGGCGAATCTCTCGAGCAAGTCCGGGCGCGTCGACCTCGACACCCAGGTCACATCGCTGTCGGCATCGGCCATCGCCTCGACGATCGACGTCGACAACATCGGCACCCTTCCGCTCACGCTCCAGAGCGTGTCGGCTGCCAACAACGTCCGCATCACCACCACTTCGGCAATGACGGTCAAGAGCGTGTCGTCGAGTGCCAACAACGTCACCCTCACCACCCTCACGCCGACCGGCACCACGGCCACCAACACGATCTTCGTCGACACCGTCTCGGCCCCGAAGGGGGTGGTGACGCTGACCGCCACCGGCGACGTGCTCTCCTCCGATCCGACGGGCACCTCGCCCAACGTTCTCGCCACCACCGCCCGCGTGAGCGCGATCTCCAAGGCGGACGGGATCATCACCCTGCGGACGGCGATCGGCACGCTCGGTGCCCAGGCCAACGGCGACATCACGATCTCGGAGCT
>JBAWVV010000773.1:0-1754 GCA_037147115.1 Planctomycetia bacterium
CGGCGTAGCTCAGTTGGTTAGAGCACCGGCTTCATAAGCCGGGTGTCGCCGGTTCAAGTCCGGCCGCTGCTAGTGATCCGTTTTGCAGTTGAGAGCGGAGAAAACCGCTCATGACGGGGCCATCCCGCCGCGTGCTGCACTTTCTGACCCGCGTCTACTGTCGCCCGCGGACCGGGCTTGGATCACCGGCTGTAGCGCCGGCAGGCATACCAGCGGCCGTCGCGGCCTTGGGCAGTTCCTTCTTCGATCACCGCTCCGCCGTTGTTGCAGCACGACGCTAAGGCGGCGGATGGGCTGCCGCCGACGCCCACCCCTTCGTAGGTGTTGCCGTGGCTCGCGGCGTGAACCATCGAGCACGACGCCGCCATCGATTCGGCGTGGCCCTGGGCCCCGCCGCTGGCACCAGTTCGGACGGTCGCGGTCGAGCCGGTGCCGCCGGGGATGGTCATGCTCGTCGTCGGCCTGGTCGTGGTCGTGGCAGAGCGGCGTCGGAATGGACCGGCGTGAGCCGGGCCGGCGAGCACCACCACGATCGTGGCCATCGCGATCAGAATCTTCATATCCACCTCCTTGGGAATCGAACGTCGTTCATCGAGCGCTCCAAGATACCAGCCCCGGGCCCGGGCGACCGGAATCGGCAGGGGGCAGATCCGCAAGAACCGCCACGCCGCGGCAGGGTTTGCCATCGGGGCGTGGAACGCGTAAGGTGCTAAAATCATGATCAGGATCGCTCGCGAGGCCGCCTGACGAGATCCGTTTTCAGAAGCCGGCTGTCGCTGGTTCAAGTCTGGCCGCTGCGCTTCGCGGTCGCGCACGATACCGCCTGATCCCTTCGGGGATAATTTCGGCAAAGCAACGTGACTTGTGGAACGTGTGGGGATGCCGTGATCGACTGGCTGCGACGGCTGGTCATGTGGGACGGTATCCTGCCGCTGGCGGTGTGGGCCACACCACGCGCCGCGCAGTGGTTGCTGCCCGGCGAGCGCTGGCCGATCGAGGTGCTCGGAGTAACGCTACCGATCCTCGCCTTCATCGCCCGGTTTTTCGCCGGGATGGCGGTCGTCCGCCGCCAGCAGCCAAGCGCGGTGTTCCACGCGGTGAAGGTGGTGATCCTATTTTTTGGACTGTGCTTCCTGCTCATCATCGACGTGGCGATGATCCTCAAACTGGCGATGCCGAAGGGAGCGTTCGAGCAGCCAGGCGACCTGATCGGCTTCACCCTGTTCTACGGGCTGTACGTCGCCATGATGGCCTTGGCGACTTGGCCGGGAACCCGTTCCCGACCACGCCACGCCGACGACGTCTCCTCGGCTGACGATTTCAGCAGAGGAACACCTTGACGAGATTGGCGGCGATGTCGACAAGCGCCGCTCCCTCGATCAGGCCTCCACAGATCGGCTCCGCGGAACGTGTCAACTCCAGGGCGCTCGACCTCCGACCGCGGCTCCCTTGCCATGGAAATACCGGCAAAACTGATGGCTCTGGTTGACTCTCCACCAAACGCCCGCTGCCCGCACATCAGCCGGCTTTACCTGTTTTCCGACTGCGGTCCTCGAGCCACTTCGGCCGCCAGATCCTCGGTAAAAAACGGCAACCGTTGCTGCGGATCGGGGACCGGCGGGCTGGGCCTCCGCTTTGATCGACCGGCGCTGTCGCTGCCGTCACCGAAGAGGGTGCGACGGACCGGATCCTGCTGCATCGCGCCGCGGCGATCCTTGCGGCTGCCGTGACGGTGGGCCACGTCGCGGGCCTCG
>JBAWVV010000774.1:0-1754 GCA_037147115.1 Planctomycetia bacterium
GATCTCGATCAATGGCTAGCGCCGCTCTGATGGCAGCCAAGACAGCCGATTTAGGCGGCTCGCAGATGGCGTTTCTGTGGTGTTTGGTGTTTCCGGTGGCGGGCTTTAGCAGCTCGCTCTCCCTTGCGTCTTGTCCCCTGTCCCCCAACGGAAGTCGAGCGGCCGGCCTGTCCTGGGCGGTCGTTTTTGTGGTCGCCACCCCATGGAAGAACTGACGATCGAAGCGGGGCGGGCGGAGGCCCACTACTGGCGGGATCTGTGGCGCTACCGCGATCTCTTCTACTTCCTCGCCTGGCGCGATCTTCTCGTCCGCTACAAGCAGACGGTGTTCGGCGTCCTCTGGGCAATCCTCCGGCCGTTTTTGACGATGGTGATTTTCGTCGTCATCTTCAGCCGGGTGGCGGGCCTCCCCTCGGCCGATGGAGTCCCCTACGCGATCCTCGTCCTCGGCGGGATGCTCCCCTGGCAATTCTTCGCGGCATCGCTGTCGGAATCGAGCAGCAGCCTGCTTTCGAATGCGGGGCTGATCACGAAGATCTATTTCCCGCGGATCATCCTCCCGGCGAGCTCGGTGATCGTGGCGACGGTCGATTTCGGGATCACGCTGGCGATGATGGCGATGGTGATGGTGTGGTATCGCTATCTCCCGCCGATGCGGATCGTGTTCCTGCCGGTGTTTGTGCTGCTGGCGCTCGTGTCGGCGCTCGGGCCGGGGCTGATCGCCACGGCGCTCAACGTGAAATACCGCGATTTCCGGTTCGTGATCCCGTTCATCGTCCAGTTTGGCCTCTATGTCTCGCCGGTGGGATTCAAGTCTTCATTGATCGAGGAAAAACTTGGCCCGGTGGCTCGGCTCGTCTACGCACTCAATCCGATGGTGGGGGTGATCGACGGTTTCCGCTGGTGCATCGGGGCGGAGTCGACGCTCCATGTCGGCGCCCTGGCGATTTCGGTGGGCGCGAGTCTGTTCCTGTTGTGGCTGGGGGTGCGGGTGTTCCGTGCCACCGAGAAGAGTTTTGCCGACATCGTGTGAGCCATGCCTGAGCCGATCATTTCCGTCGAGGGGATCAGCAAACGCTACCGGCTGCGCCATCAGAGCGGCAGCTATACGACGCTGCGCGATTCGCTCACCGACTGGGCGAAGGGGCTCGTCGGCGGCCGTCGCACCGAGGCGGCCGCTCCCGGCGCCGATGAGGAGTTTTGGGCGCTCAAAGACGTCTCCTTCGAGATCAATCGCGGCGAGGTGGTGGGGATCATTGGCCGCAACGGTGCCGGCAAGTCGACGCTGCTGAAGGTTTTGTCGCGGATCACGGAGCCGACCTCGGGGCGGATCCGCCTCCGCGGCCGGGTGGCGAGCCTCCTCGAGGTGGGGACGGGCTTCCATCCGGAGCTTTCCGGCCGGGAAAACATCTTCCTCAACGGCGCGATTCTCGGGATGACGAAGGGAGAGATCAAAGCCAAGTTCGACGAGATCGTCGCCTTCTCCGAGGTGGAGAAGTTTCTCGACACGCCGGTGAAGCACTATTCGAGTGGGATGTATGTGAGGCTCGCGTTCGCCGTGGCGGCCCATCTCGACCCGGAGATTCTGATCGTCGACGAAGTTTTGGCGGTGGGGGATGCCCAGTTCCAAAAAAAATGCCTCGGGAAGATGAAGGATGTGGCCGGCGCGGGGCGGACGGTGCTCGTCGTCAGCCACCAGATGAACACGATCACCGGCCTCTGCGACCGCGGGATCATGCTCCAGCGTGGCTCGG
>JBAWVV010000775.1:0-1752 GCA_037147115.1 Planctomycetia bacterium
ATCCGTGCCCCTGCCTTTCTGCCCGTTCCCCGGAGATTCCATCCATGGCCGCGTCCAAGCTTCTGCCCGAAGTCGAAAAGTTCCTCTCGTCGGCACCCCTCAAGGGGATCGTGGGGGGCAAAGACGTCGCCGGCTCCGCAGGGGAGACGATGAAGACGATCGATCCGGGCAACGGCAAGACGCTCGCCGAGTTCTGCTGCTTCTCTCCTGAGGATGTCGACCGGGCCGTTGGCGCGGCCGCTCACGCCTTCAAGAAGAGCGGCTGGGCGACGATGCCCGCCAACGAACGCGGCGCCCTCCTCCACCGCCTCGCCGACGCCGTCGCGAAGCACAAGCCGATCATCGGCCAGATCGAGGCCCTCGACGCCGGCAAGATCCACGCCCACGCCCTCGGTGACGTGCAAAACTTCATCGATACGCTCCGCTACTTCACCGACATGGCCCTCCATGTCGAGCACCGCACGACGCTGGCCGTCTCCGGCCACGATGCCCGCACCGTCCGCCATGCCTGGGGTCCGTGCGGCTTCATTTTCCCCTGGAACTTCCCCTTCCTCTTGATTGGCTGGGGCGTGTCGCCGGCCCTCGCCGCCGGCAACACCATCGTCATCAAGCCCGCCGAGGATACGCCGCTGTCGGCGATCTATCTCGGGCAGCTCGCCCGTGAGATCGGCATCCCCGACGGCGTCATCAACGTCATCCCCGGCACGGGAAGCGGCGCTGGCGCGGCCCTCTCGAAGCATCCCGGCATCAAGCACATGAGCTTCACCGGATCGCCCGAGGTGGGGCGGCTTGTCGGTCAGGCCTGTGGCCACAACCTCGTGCCGGTCAAGCTCGAGCTCGGCGGCAAGGGGGCGGCGGTCGTGTTCGAGGATGTCGATGTCGCCGGGACGGCGCAGAGCCTCGTCAACGCGATCACCTTCCACTCCGGGCAGGTCTGCTGTGACGCCACCCGCTGGATCGTTCACAAGAAGATCTATGCGGACTTCGTCGACGAGTGCAAGTCGCGGCTGCGGAGTGTCCATGTCGGCTACCAGATGGACGACGCTTCCACCATGGGCCCGGTCGTCAACGCCAAGCAGCGGCAGCGTGTCCTCAGCTACCTCGAGAAGGGGCAGGCCCAGGGGGCCGAGGCGGTGCTCGCCGGGGGGGCCGCGGAGGTCTCCGGCCACGACGGCTTCTATGTGAAGCCAGCGCTCCTCACCGGCACGCTCGACAACGTCGCCGCCCGCGAGGAGATCTTCGGACCGGTCGCCTACATCGCCCAGTTCGGCAGCGAGGACGAGGCGGTCTCGATGGCCAACGACACCGACTACGGCCTCGCCAACAGCGTCTGGACGACCGACCTGTCGCGGGCCAACCGGGTCGCTGAGTCGATGGTCGCGGGCAACAGCTGGATCAATGCCCACAACGTCTTCCCGCGCGGCGTCCCCTACGGCGGCGTGAACAAGAGCGGCATGGGGGGTGGCGTGCTCTCGATCGATACGCTCCTCGACTACTACCGGACGCAATCGGTCGTTCGCCCGCTCTGAGCCGTCAGCGATTCGCACCCCGTCGGTCGCCCGTCCGGGCGGCCGACGGGGTTTTTTTGTGCCTGGTCCTGCGTGGGTCGGGGTCGCCCCTGCCGTCACGCCGGACGTTCGCTACGGCCCTCCGTGGCCTTCGCTCACTCGATGCCGCCTGCGCTCCGCCTTCCATGGCTCCGCTTGCCGGCAACGCCGGCTCGACGGCAGGGGCGACCCCTCCTTCGGAGCC
>JBAWVV010000776.1:0-1747 GCA_037147115.1 Planctomycetia bacterium
GCGGCTGGGACCGCCGGACGTTCCAACGGCGGCTGGGACCGCCGGACGTTCCAACGGCGGCTGGGACCGCCGGACGTTCCAACTTACTTCTTGGCGACGGCGAACCGCTTCCCGATCGCGTCCCAATCGACGACGTTGTAGAAGGCGTTGACGTACTCGACGCGGCGGTTCTGGTAAAGCAGGTAATAGGCGTGCTCCCAGACGTCGAGCCCGAGGAGCGGCGTGTTGCCGTGCATGACGGGGCTGTCCTGGTTGGCGGTGCTCTCGATGAGGAGCTTCCCCGTGGGGTCGACCGAGAGCCAAGCCCAGCCGCTGCCGAACCGACCGAGGGCCGCCTTCGTGAACTCCTCCTTGAACTTGTCGAAGCCGCCGAACACGCTCCGCACCGCTTCGCCGAGGTGGCCAGCCGGCTCGCCACCCTTGCCCTTGCCGAGCGATTCCCAGAAGAGGCTGTGGTTGGCGTGGCCGCCGCCGTTGTTGCGGACGGCCGTCCGGACCGCCTCGGGCACCTTCTCGAGGTCGGCGATCAGCTTGTCGATCGGGAGATCGGCGAGCGGATTCCCTTCGAGAGCCTTGTTGAGGTTCGTGACGTAGGTGGCATGGTGCTTGCCGTGGTGGATCTCCATCGTGCGGGCATCGATGGAGGGCTCAAGGGCGTCGACGGCATAGGGGAGCGGGGGCAACACGAAGGCCATGGAGAGGCTCCGGAAGGGATATTTCGAGGTTCGTCGGGAGGTGGGGAGCGTCGCTGCCGGGGGATTTCCCGAAAGCGTCCCCAACCTCGACGCGGGCATCGTAGCCGACCCCCGGAAAGCGGGCAAACGACGCAGCGTGCCCGGGAGTCCGGTTGTGACGGCGTTGACCGGTGGTGCCGATGGTGGCGGTGGTGCCGTCGATGCGAGTGAGGGGGGGCCGCCAGGCGGCACGTGAATCCAATCTCCCCCCGGAGCCGAACAGAGTCTGAACGCGTTGCTCGTGAGGATGGCAGGATGCCCCCTCGGCGCGTTCCCGGGAAATCGCTCCCGGGCGTCATGGATGGCTCCAGAATCCGCAAAACATGTCCGAGCAACCCGCCCAGGCCGGCGCGGTCCGTCGCCGCCAGTTCCCCTGGACCCGCTCCGCTGCCGCCACGGCCGATACGGCTCCCAAGAACCAGGCTGCCGGCCGCGTCGCTGCCGCACCGAAGCGCGGGCGTGAGGCCCGCCGGCCGTTCGACTATTCCCCAGAGGCCCGCCCCGAGCGCCAGGGGGCGCTGGCGACGATCCTCCCCACGCGTCCCTCCCGGCTGGGAGTGGCGCTGGCTGGGATCGTCGTCGTGACGGCCACAACGCTTGTCCTCGGCGGCTGGCCGGCGGCGATCGAAACGCTCGGGCGCTTCGCCGGAACACGCTTCACCCGCACGGTGGCGGTGCTGCGGGAGCTCGTCGATCTCCGCGGGCTCGTTCTCGGCGGCTGGCTCGCGCAGATGTTCCTCCTCGGCGCGGCCAGCGTGGCCCTTTCGATCCGGGGAATGCGCCGCCACCGCAAGGATGGCCGCCACGGCCGGTCGCGGGCCTGGCTGGCTATGGCGCTGGTGCTGACGGTCGCTTCGATGGCCGGGACGCTGCCGATCGGGAAGCTCGTGTCGACGTTCCTCGTCGAGGCGACCGGCCGCTCGTTCGGCCCCGAGGGCCTCGGCTGGTGGGTGGCGGTCGCCGGGAGCGTCACGGGGATCGTGACGCTCCGGATCCTCCTTCCACTCCATCAG
>JBAWVV010000777.1:0-1747 GCA_037147115.1 Planctomycetia bacterium
CGCGAGCATCCGCAGGCAGGTGACTTGCTCTTCGGGCAGCACCTCGGCGTGGATCACGATGCGGCTCTGCCTTCCCAGATACGTCGTTCCGGAGTCGCGAGCCAGCCATGCACGCTCGCAGTCGGCAACCCGATCACGGTCTCCCAGAACCTGATTTGGTGTCCGGAAAGCTGGCGGCCCTCATGCCGCACGATCCAGTCACGGAGGGCATCGTCGCCGTAGTGTGACCGAGCCCACTGGATCGATTTCAACGTGCCGGCCGAGAGAATCCGACCGATCACGAAGTCGCGATCCGTTTCTGCATCAAGACCACGTGGATCGACATCCCAGAAAAGCACCGCGAGGAACTGCGGCAGCGTGGAAGATGACTCGCTTTCCATGCTCCTATCTTACCCTGGGGGGTGTGAGGTGGAATCGGGGACGGGAGCGAGTTTCAACACATCACTGCCGCTGCGGCCCCGCTTCCGCAACCGCCGAGGTCAGGTCAGCTGCGATCCGCCCGGCCGGCGCTTGCCGAAGTGCCGTTGGCCGACCTATTCTGACTTGGGTGCACTTCATGCTCGGCCGGAGAACGTTTCGTGGTGCGATTCACACTGGACCGAGAAACATGCCGTCGGCTGGGTGAAGCCACGCAAGCAGTCGAACTGTGCGACGGTGAAGGCAGGGTGATCGGATTCTTCCTTCCCGAGGGAGACGCACACGGGCTTCCCCCCGCCGGCCTTGATTCAGCTCTGTCGGCCGAAGAAATAGAGCGGCGACGGAGCATGCGCACCGGCCGCACCCTCGATGAAATCCTGCGTAGCCTCGACTCTCGATGAGGCATCACGTTTTCTGGGTGCCCGACGCTGATGAGAAACTCCAGGCACTGATCGAAGGGGCGGACGACAGAAACGATCTGATTCGCACCGTTCGCGAGATCGAATTCTGGCTGGCCCGCAACCCACTCGACTTTGGTGAGTCGCGTTTCGAGACGGTTCGACTCGGAGTCGTTCGCCCACTCGCTGTGCTCTTCGATGCGCTCGAAGGGCCGCCGACGGTTATCGTGCTCGATATCTGGCGATTCTGAGAGATCGCCCACAGTCGCTCCCGTCCACTAGTTCCGCCTAAGGGCACGACTCGCGTGAACCACCGCCTCGCCACGCTCTTAATCTTTGCTTCGTTCGCCCCCGCCTTTGCAGAGACACCCGTGCACCCGACCATCGACGAGTGGATCGCCCGCGACTCGGTCCCGTTTACCGACGAGGGCATCGACCGGATGGTCGCGACGATGCCCGAGGTGGAGCTCCTCGGCTTCGGCGAGGCCCTCCACGGCGGCGAGGAGATCCTCCAGCTCCGCAACCGGCTCTTCCAGCGGCTCGTCGAGTGGCACGGCTTCCGGGCCATCGCCATCTAAAGCAGCTTCCCGCAGTCGAGGTTCGTCAACGAGCACGCTGGCGGCGACGACGACGCCCCGAACTTCGCCGATTGGATCAGCAACGGCATGGGCCTGCTCGAGGCCAATCGAGAACTCATCGCGTGGATGCGGCAGCACAATGCCACGCACGACGACCAGTTGCACTTCTACGGCTTCGACATGCCGCTCGGGAAGATGGCGTTTGCCAGCCCCCGGCTCGTGCTCGAGGGGCTCTACGACCTCGTGCCCGAACGGCGGGAGCGGATCGAGTCGCTGATCGGCGGCGACGGCGACTGGGAAAATCCGGCGGTGATCGGCGACCCCACCAAGGGCGTCGGCGGCACGCCCCGGGCG
>JBAWVV010000778.1:0-1734 GCA_037147115.1 Planctomycetia bacterium
ATCCGGTCCAGACCGCTCCCGTCGGCACAACTCGCTATGATCCAGCGGGGTACGTCAGGGACCGATCGGCCGGAGGTGGTCGCGGGAACCCGTTGACGGCCACCGCCGAGGGCCAGGGACGATGCGGTTCGATCGGATTGGATTGGTGTTCGACTATCCCGACGACTGGACGCTGGAGCTCGACGCCGACGGTGGCTCCGAGGCTGGCGGCAGCCCGACGGTCACGCTCCTCTCGCCGGGGGGCGGATTCTGGTCGGTGAGCCGGCACGACGGGTATGGGAATGCCCAACTGCTCACGGAAGCCGTCGTCGCCCAGATGCGGTCGGAGTACCAAGACATCGACATCGAGGCGGCCAGCGACACCATCGGCGGCCATCTCCTCCCTGGCTTCGACTTCAATTTCTATTGCCTCGACCTCACCAACACCGCGTCGGTGCGGACACTGCAGGCGCCCGGTTCCCTCCATGTCGTTTTCTGTCAGGCCGATGACAGCGAGTGGGACCGGGTTGCCACAGTCTTCGCCGCGATGACGACCAGCCTCGTCCGCAGTCTGCCGGACTGACAGGGGCCGGTTTCGCCCCCCCTGCTACACTTTCCGATCCTTCATAGACCCGATCTTTCATAGACCCGCTTCGTCGTAGACCCGCCCCGACAAGGAACCGCCTGCCTTGCACGCCTGGTTGCCGATCCTCGCCGCGGCCGACGCCCCTGCTGCTGCCGTCGGCCCGATCCACTTCGCCCACTGGGCTGCCTTCGCTGCGTTCGTCGTGGTGATGTTGACGCTCGACCTGACCGTGTTCCACCGCAAAGCCCATGAGCCGTCGCTCCGGGAGAGCGCCTTCTGGACCTGCTTCTGGGCCGCCCTGGCCCTCTCCTTCAACGGCCTGGTGTGGTGGTGGCTGGGGAAGAATGCCGCGGTCGAGTTCCTTACCGGCTACCTCGTCGAATGGTCGTTGTCGATGGACAACGTCTTTGTGTTCGCGGTGGTGTTCGGCTATTTCAAGGTGCCGCTCAAGTACCAGTACCGGGTTCTCTTCTGGGGGATCCTCGGCGCCGTCATCATGCGGCTGGCGTTCGTGCTTCTGGGGACGGAGCTCATCGAGCGGTTCCAATGGGTGATGCCGCTGTTCGGGGCGTTCCTCATCTACACCGGCATCAAGCTCTCGTTCGGCGACGAGGAGGTTGATCCCGGCGATAATTTCCTCCTCAAGCTCGTCCGCAGGGTGATCCCGGTCACGAACCACCAGGAAGGGGACCGGTTCTTCGTCCGCGAGGCAGGCAAGCTCGTTGCCACCCCGCTGTTTCTCGTGCTCCTCGTCGTGGAAAGTACCGATGTCCTGTTCGCGGTCGACAGCGTCCCGGCGATCCTCGGCGTCGTCGACCAGCATGCCGAATACTTCCGCTTCATCGTCTTCACGTCGAACGTGTTCGCGATTCTGGGGCTGCGGGCCCTCTACTTCCTCCTCGCCGGGGTGATGGACCTGTTTCGGTTCCTGAACTACGGCCTGTCGGCGGTGCTCGTGTTCGTGGGGGCGAAGATGATCGCCGAATGGGCCCGTCACCAGCCATGGCTCGCCGACCAATGGGGCTGGGACTCCCATGGCGAGGGGCACCTCATCCCGCCGTGGCTCTCGCTGCTGATCGTCGTCGGCCTGATCGGCGCGAGCGTGGCGGCCTCGATGGCCTTCCCAGGGAAGCACGGCGGGCATGGCGGGGAGCTCGCCGACGGCGGGC
>JBAWVV010000779.1:0-1731 GCA_037147115.1 Planctomycetia bacterium
CTAACTCGTGTAAGGCTATAGAAGTTTCAGTAATGCTATTAGCAGCTTCAGTTACTGCTGAACCTGGTGAGACGATTCTTGATGTTGGGGCTGGTGTTGGGGCTGGTGCATCTGGTGCGGTCGTCAGGCCGGGGGCTGGTGGCGCGGTGGTGACGGAAGGTGCCCCGCGGGGGGGCGTGGTCGTCGCGACACCGGGCACCGTTGTCACGCCGAGGGCGGGTGTCGTCGAGGAGGCCGCGTCGCCGCGGGTGGGCGCCGCTGTCGAGACGCGGCCCGGTGTCGGTGCTGCCGGCGCGGGGGCAGCGGGAGCCGGCGTGCGGCCGGGTGCGGGTGTTGGTGCGCCGGGTGTCGGCGTCGGCGGGAAGCCGGGCGTCGGTGCAGCGGGCGCCGGAGCCCGTCCTGGTGCCGGAGTCGGGGCACCCGGGCCGGGCACAGGCAAGGCCGGTGGAGCGGCCGGTGGCCGTGGCAACGCTGGTGCCAGCCGCGGCGGGCGTCGTTGAGTTTCTCCGGGGACTCGATAACCCCTGCGTCAATCTGGGGCCGGGTGATCGGCCCGCCGTGTCACGCTGCGGCCCTGTCACCCCCTCCTTCCCGACGCGACTCTCCCGGTCGACGTGATCGGGCCTGCCGACATTCCCGGCTTCGCCTGCGGCTGTGGAAAGCGATCATGAGCTTCCATCAGATCTGCTGGACGACCGTGGTGCGGGCGGTTTAGGCTCTCCCCTCGTGCGGAGGGCCTCTCCGGAGCGTTGTGGCATCCCCGGCCGTTTCATGGAGTCACCTTCATGTCCGACTTCAATCCCTACGCCCCTCCCGCCGCCGACACGCTCGACAGCGGCCGCCAGTGGGGCGAATCCGACGACCGAGGCGGGCTGTGGAGGGAACGCTTCCTCCTGGTGATGGACAAGACGGCCACGCTGCCGGTCGATCGGTGCATCGTCTGCGATGCCCCGGCCACAGGGCGACCGCTCCGCCGCAAGCTCTCCTGGCATTCGCCGTGGTGGTATCTCATCGTGCTCTTCAACCTCCTCTTCTATGCCATCGCGGCCATGCTCGTGCGGAAGACCGTCGCCGTGCACGTCGGCCTGTGTGATCTCCACCGGACCCGACGGCGACGGTGGATCGCACTCGCCTGGAGCCTCATCCTCGTGGCCCTCGGGCTGCTGGGCTTGGTGTTTTCAAACCCCGTCACCGATTTCACGATGGCAGCGCTCATGGCACTGGCCCTTCTGTTGCTCCTCGCTGGCGGTGTTGTCGGGATCTACGGCCCCCGGGTCGTGACTGCCAAGCAGATCGACGACCGCTACGCCTGGATCGGCGGCGTCTCGCCGAAGCTGCTCGACACGCTCCCCGATTGGACCGGCCCGAAGTACCAGGGCTGATCTGGGGGAACGGGGTGATCGCGGACGCTCGACTTGGTGACGATGGGCTCCGACCTTGACTTGCTGACAATGTGCTCCAAAAATGGAGCACATGAGAACAGCCACGGTCCGCGACCTCCGCAACCAGTACTTGAATCTCCTCCGCTGGCTCCGAGCGGGCGAGGAGATCGTGATTACGCGCCGCGGAAAGGCGGTCGCGAAACTCGTACCGATGCCGGCGGAGACGCCTGCCGGTGTCGAGTGGACGGAAAGCGCCGCAGTCCGACGTGACCGGAGTGCGTCTCGTCCCCTTTCGGCTGCCGAATCAAGCGAGATCGTCCACGACGCGAGCGGGCCATGGTGACCTGCG
>JBAWVV010000780.1:0-1731 GCA_037147115.1 Planctomycetia bacterium
AGATCGGAGGCCCGCGCCATCTCCTCGCGCGAGACGAGCGACTCATAGAGTTTCTCGCCGTGCCGGGTACCAATGACACGGATCTCGGATTCGGGGCGGACAAGAGCGACCATCGCCCGGGCGAGAACGTCGATCGTGCAGGCCGGAGCTTTCTGAACGAAGATATCTCCCGGCTTGGCGTGCTCGAAGGCATAGAGGACGAGATCGACCGATTCCTCGAGCGACATCAGGAACCGGGTCATCCCCGGATCGGTGAGGGTGATCGGCTTCCCCTCCTGCATCTGCTTCAAAAACAGCGGGATCACCGACCCACGCGACGCCATCACATTGCCGTAGCGGGTGGCGGAGAGGACGGTTCGCGAGGCGTCGATGAGCCGCGACTTCGCCACCATCACCTTTTCCATCATCGCCTTGGAGATTCCCATGGCGTTGATTGGGTAGACGGCCTTGTCGGTGGAGAGGACGACGCAGCGCTCGACCCCATTGGCGATCGACGCCCGCATCACGTTCTCGGCGCCGAGGACGTTCGTGCGGACCGCCTCCATCGGATAAAACTCGCAGGAGGGCACCTGCTTCAGGGCGGCGGCGTGGAAGACGTAGTCGACACCGCGGAGCGACTCTTCCACCGAGACGTAGTCGCGGACGTCGCCGATGTGGAACTTCACCCGGTCGTTTGCCAGGCGGATTCGCATGTCCTCCTGCTTCTTCTCGTCGCGGCTGAAGATCCGGATCTCCCGCAGCGGCAGACTCAGGACCCGATCGAGAACGGCATTGCCAAACGACCCGGTGCCGCCGGTGATGAGGAGAACTTTGTCGTCGAACATGAAAACCCTTAACGGAATGCAGCCGGCACTGCCAGCCTTGATCGAAACTCAAAGATTCGTGAACCGATCACAACACTTTTTCCAGCGTCTCCATCACGCGCTCGGTGGCATGGCCATCCCACAGGGGCGGAATGCGGCCCTTTTTATACTGTCCGGCGTCGATCCTCGCGATCGTCTCCCTGACGACATGCATGTCAGCTGGTACGAGTTCGTTGCTCCCAACACTCACGGTGATGGGACGTTCCGTGTTCGGCCGGAGCGTGAGACAGGGCACCTGCCGGTACGTACTCTCCTCCTGGATCCCCCCACTGTCGGTGAGCACCACCCCCGCCTTGGCCACCAATTTTTGGAACGCGAAATAATCCAGCGGCTCGGTGAACACGAGCCCGGCGATCGAACGCGCCAGCGAATCAAGCCCGAACGACACCAGGTTCTTGGCCGTGCGCGGGTGCAAAGGAAACACCACCTTGCGTTCCCTGGTGATGTCCGCAACGAGGTCGAGCACCTCGGCGAGACGCTCGGGACTGTCGACGGTGGCCGGCCTGTGGAGCGTCATGAGGACGTGACCGCCTTCTCCCAAGCCGAAGTCCTCGAGTGCCGTCGATGCCTCAATCTGACTGTCGTAAGCCACCAGGGTGTCGATCATGGTGTTACCGACGAAATGCACACACTCAGCCCGCGCTCCCTCAGCTTTGAGGTTGTCAAGTCCGCTTTGTTCAGTGACAAAGTAGTGGTCGGAGAGCCTGTCGGTCACGACTCGATTGTGCTCCTCGGGCATCGATCGGTCGAAGCTCCGGAGCCCACTCTCGAGGTGCCCGATGGGAATTCCCAGCTTATTTGCCGTCACGGCAGCCGCAAGCGTGCTGTTGACATCCCCCACCACGACAACGAGATCAGGCCTCTGCTC
>JBAWVV010000781.1:0-1731 GCA_037147115.1 Planctomycetia bacterium
GCGCGCGGCCCAGACGGCGAAGACCATCGGTAGCCCGGTGCGCTCAAACCAGAGTTCGCCGAGATCGTGGTGCGGCGTTGGGTCTTCGATTGCCGAGCGCAGAGCCTCGTCGCCGATCAACAGCCCGAGGCGCTTGCGGAGCGTCTGGATTCCGGAGCCGGGGGAGCGGCTCGAATCGGGTCTGACCCAGGCCCCGGTGTTGACGACGCTCACCGTCAGCCAGCCATCAGCGAGCGCCGCTGCCACGTCCACGCGCAGCGGCCGGGGGGAGAGCCCCCACGTTGGCCGTTTGCGAGGATATCACGCGGCGGGGGAACGGGTGCGGCGGCCGGGCAGCGCCCCCGCCGCGCCTCGTCGGCCCGTTTTTCCATTGCGCCTATTGGTCCCTGATTGCGCCTATTCGTCCCAGCCCCTGCCCGTTCGTCCCTGATTTCGACCCGTTCGTCACATTTTTTTCAGGGTCTGAAAACGTCTGTTAGAAGCGGGCGGGTGAGGGGCTCGCCGACGGGCGACGGATTGATCAAGCGAGAACGAGGAAATCCATGCGAGACGAGCGTGCGGTTGGAATCGCGGTGCGGTGGGGAGCGGCCCGGAGCGGCGCGGGCCCTCGTGGGACAACGTCGAAGCTTTGGGGCAGCCAGACGATTGCGGTGATCGCGCTGCTGACGCTGACAATCGTCGGCCTGACGTCGCGGCGGGCGGAGGCGCAACTCGTCGTCAACTCCAACACCACGATCAGTTCGGGCACGAATGTCTCCAGTGTGGAAATCGGAAACGGTTCCACTCTCTCCGTGCCCGCGGGCTCAAGCTTGAACTCCTCTGGCTCTATTTTCGCGAGCCCCAGTATGGTTTCCGGAACTGGCACGCTCCGGGTGAGCGGGGGCAGGGTGACGAGCGGAGGCGGTATCCTCGGCCAAAATATGTACAGCGTCGGCGCCGCGACGGTGTTGAGCGGCACGTGGGCCAACAGCGGCGATCTGACCGTGGGGGGCGACGGCACCGGCACGCTCACCATGACCGGCGGCCTTGTCAGAGTGGGGGGCACGCTCTCCAGGGGCTCCGCCGGCACGATCAATCTCAATGCCGGTGGCACGCTCCAGATTGGCACCGGCGCGACCGGCGGCGTGCTCCTCGGCGGCACAGGCGCTCTCACAAACAACGGCACGCTCATCCTGAACCGTTCCGATGCTTATACCCATTCTGGCGTCTTGAGCGGCTCGGGCGCGGTGGTGAAACAGGGGGCTGGCACGCTCACCCTGTCCGGTACCAACACCTACACTGGCGGCACGACGCTCACCGCCGGCACGCTTGCATTCGGCAGCGCCAACGCGATCGGATCCTCCGGCACGATCTCTTTCGGTGGCGGCACGCTGCAATCCTCGGCGAGCAACACGACCGACTACTCGGCCCGGTTTTCCAATGCCGCGAGCCAGCAATACAAGATCGACACCAACGGACAGAGCGTGACCCTCGCCTCGAATCTGACAAGCTCCGGCGGCAGCTTCACGAAGCTCGGGACCGGGACAGTGACCCTCTCCGGGGCGAACACCTACACCGGCGGCACGACGCTCACGGCCGGCACGCTCGCGCTCGGGAGTGCCAATGCAATCGGCTCCGCCGGCACGATCTCTTTCGGCGGCGGCACGCTGCAATCCACGGTGAGCAACACGACCGATTACTCGGCCCGGTTTTCCAATGCCGCGAGCCAGCAATACAAGATCGACACCAACG
>JBAWVV010000782.1:0-1726 GCA_037147115.1 Planctomycetia bacterium
CGGCGAACTGCCGCTCTGATCCAAACTCCCGAGCTTCGGTCCGGGGCTTTTCCGTGATCACGTCGGCCGGGGGATTCCGAGAGATCCGACTGTCTCGTCGAGGACATGCAGCCTCACGTGACTCGACCCCGAATCGAGGATCCGGGATATGACAGCCTTGGGATCAAGATGGGTGTCGTAATAGGTGATGCAGGCCTGGCGCATCGCCGCGATCCGTGAGGGTGGAAGCGTACGAATCTCCTCGAGGCGGGCAATCAGTTCATCGCCGCTTGAAAAGGCGAAGCACTCGTGTCCGTGACGAAGGGGAGGAAAAAACCATTCAGGGTAGTTTGTCAGTGGGATCGTGCCGACGGCCATCGCTTCGATGATGTTGTGGCACATCGGCATGATGACACCCGGCGGGCAGAGCATGAAATCGAATTGCGACACGGTGGAAAACCACTGTGATAACGGAATGCCTTGAATTGACGAGTCGAGGAGAACGAAGCGTCCGCCAGTCACCTTCGACACGTGATCCGTGGAAGTACCTGTTTGCTGAAAGTGATGCGTCGAGCGGGCGATCGACAGGATGTCGCATCGGTCCATTTTTCCGAAGCATCCACGCAAGATGGAGTTCTTCGTGTAGAAGCGACTCATCGTACCGGCGAAAAACAGCCTTCCTGTTCGCACCGTCTGCCGAAGAGCCGGTAGTAGCGAGGGGAGGTGGTTCAATCCTGCCGTGTGGATATGTGCGGGATGTATCCCATACGGCATAACATAGTCGGTCTTTCCGAGCTCGAGTCCCGGCCGATAGTCATAAAGAATATCCCACCGACTTCCTGTCCTCGGAGGAGCGGGTGCAGAGGCATCGCCGACTGAAAGGTCCCACGGAAACCACTCAGCCGGCACCGGCGACATCGTGACTTGGGGATAGTACCCGATGTTTCGCAACGCCCACCCGGTGTTTCCCAAACCGGAGCGGAAGGAGATCGGAAGGTCGGCACAACAAAGAAATCGAAGGATGTGGAGGACCGTGGTCCCCCGAACGGCCGCGCTTTCGGCGGCGGAGATCTTGCCGTTCATGCACAGCGAGAGAAGGAGCGATCGCTTCGCAGGCAGTGTGCGTATGCCGCGGATCACCCTGCCGATGCGCGAAATGGCAGTGGGAACGGAAGGAATCATTTGCACAATCCTTGGCGGACATGTGGGGCGAAGAGGGTGAGCCCGCGTCGTTGGTCGAGTCGTCGTCACGACACGGGTGGTCTCGGTTCATCGCTGTGTTCAAAGCCGGGAACGCCGTTTTACGGGGGACTTTGGGGGGAATCTTTCGGACAACCAAGCAGGGAAGCCCCAGGGACGCTCTCCGAGCGCCGCCGGAGGCATCGCGGTCTCACATGATCGTGGTCCGATCAAAGGTCGGGGATCAACTGGTCGCCCCGATCAGCCCCACGAGAAGGATTGTGCGTTTGCAGGCGTCCTCGCCTGCAGATCACCTCGATCAAGGCCCGCAGGGGTCACCGATTCCGTCACAGCTGCGTCGGATTGGGCGCGTCGCCGTAGACCGCCTTCGGATCGAAGGCCTTCTCGTGTTCCATGAACTCGAGCGTCGCCCCCGCTCCCCGCTGCGTGCCGACCGGCACCTTGCGGTAGAAGCAGGAGCGGTAGCCGACGTGGCAGCTGGCGCCACCGGGAATCGCGACGCGGAGCCAGACGCAGTCTTGATCGTCGTCGATCCGCATCTCGACGA
>JBAWVV010000783.1:0-1724 GCA_037147115.1 Planctomycetia bacterium
GCTTTGGGGCCTAGCCGGTCAGGCTTCGACCTTTTTGGCCACGCGGAAGACTTCGTCGAAGCTCGTGATCCCGCGCAGAACCTTCTGGATGCCGTCGTCGAACATCACCCGCATCCCGTTGGCACAGGCGGCGCGGCGGATGTCTTGCGTGGGGGCCCCCTGGAAGGCGAGCTCGCGGATCTTGCCGCTCATCACCATCAATTCGAAGATCCCTAGCCGCCCCTTGTAGCCGCTCTTGGTGCAGTTGGCACAGCCACGCCCCTTCATGAACGTGGCGCCTTTGAGCATCTCGGCCGTCACGCCGGCGGTCTCGATCTGCGTGTCGAGCGGCTGGAAGGGCTGCTTGCACTTGACGCAATTCACCCGCACGAGGCGCTGCGCCACCACCGCGATGATGCTCGAGGCGACGAGGTACGCCGGCACCCCCATGTCGATCATGCGCGTGATAGCACTGGGGGCGTCGTTGGTGTGGAGCGTGCTGAACACGAGATGCCCCGTCAGCGACGCCTGGATGCCCATCTGGGCCGTTTCCGTATCGCGCATCTCACCGACGAGGATCACGTTGGGCGCTTGGCGGAGCATGGCGCGGATGACGCGGGCGAAGTCGAGGCCGATGTTGTGACGCACCTCCACCTGGTTGATCCCGGCGAGGTAGTACTCAACCGGATCCTCGGCCGTGATGATCTTCGTGTCGGGGCGATTGAGCTCGTTGAGCGAGGCGTAGAGCGTTGTCGTCTTGCCGGAGCCCGTCGGGCCGGTGACGAGGATGATGCCGTTGGGGCGGCGGATGAGCGTCTTGAAATTGCGGAAGTCGTGCTCGGAGAGGCCGAGCTGACGGATGCCGACGCGGATGTTGTCCTTGTCGAGGATCCGCATGACGACCGATTGGCCGTGATTCGTGGGGAGGACGCTGACGCGGAGATCGTAGTCCTTGCCGTCGGCCGTGAGCTTGATGCGGCCGTCCTGCGGGCGGCGACGCTCGGCGATGTCGAGCTTCGAGAGGATCTTGATGCGCGAGAGGATCGCGCCGAGGAGACGGCGCGGGGGATTGTCGCGCTCGACGAGCCGGCCGTCGATCCGGTAGCGGATGCGGACGCGATTCTCGAACGGCTCGATGTGGATGTCGCTGGCCCGCAGCTGCACCGCCTCGGTGATGATGAGATTCACGAGCTTCACCACCGGCGCTTCGGAGTTGTCCTCCTGCTGCTGGTTGGCAGCCTGCTCGACGGCCGTCTCGGTGAAGTCGATGGCGGTGTCGGTAAATTCCTGGAGCATCGAATCGGCCGATTCGCCGTCGCTGGCACCGTAGTGGCGGTTGATCGCCTCGATGATCTGCTCGCGGGGGGCCAGGGCGTATTGGACGTCGCGGTTGAGGATGAAGCGGAGCTTGTCTTGGGTGTCGATGTCGGTCGGATCGGAGCCGGCGATGCGGAGCGTATTGCCTTCCTTGGAGACCGGGAAGATCGAGTTTTCGCGGGCCACGCTCTCCGGGAGGAGGTCGATGACATCCTGCTCGACGGTGATCCCCGTCAGATCGACGAACTTCAGCCGGTGGGCCTTCGCCAGCGCCCGCATCACCTTGTCGCCCGGCGCGTAGCCCAGCCGCACGATCTCGTCGTGGAGCTTCTTGCCGGAGCTCTCGGCAACGCGCGTCACTTCGGCGAGCTGTTCAGCGCTGACAAGCCCCTCGGAGATGAGAAGGGCAGAGAACGGGTCGTTTCGGG
>JBAWVV010000784.1:0-1713 GCA_037147115.1 Planctomycetia bacterium
GGCAACAATTCGTCAATCCAAACCCGTTCATCTCTCCTCGCGAAACAACGTCTCGGAACCCCCCATGCTCCGCTTCGCCCCGGCTTCGATCGTCCGTCGTCATGCCTGCCTGATCCTGTCGCTCGTCAGCCTGTCGGGCGCGGCCCTCTCTTGCCGGGCCGATGAACCTGCTGCCGACGAACCCGCCGCCGAGGCCGCCGCCGATCCCGAGGAGCTCAATCCCGCGGCGATCGATCCCGAGGCGATCAAGAACCTCAAGGCGGCCTATCCGGCTGCGGCGGCCGGCAAGACCCGGCATGTGATTCTCCTCCCCCACAAGGAGCGCGGCGCGGAGGGCGATGTCAAAGTCGAGATCGTCGCCGGCCGGACGATCGACACCGACGGGGTGAACACGGTCCGCTTCGGGGGGGAGCTCCGCGAGCGCGACATTCCCGGCTGGGGCTTTTCCTACTTCGAGGTCGATAGCCTCGGGGCTCCGCTCTCGACCCGGATCGCCCCTCCTCCGGGCACGCCGACCGTCAAGGCCTTCGCCGCCGGGCCGCGGATGCTCGTGCGCTACAACAGCCGCCTGCCGCTGGTCGTCTACGCCCCGGAGGGGACGGAAATCCGCTGGCGGCTGTGGCATCCCGAAGGCGATCTGGCGCCCGCTGAGGCACGCTGAGCAACAAAGCCCCGCGGGCAGCTCTCACTTCCAGGTCGAGTAGTCGGTGGGAACGAGGAACTCGGAGAGCACGCCGTCGGTCGCTTCGGTGAGCGAGCCCCCTGCCTTCTCCTCGGAGGCCTTGCGGGCGGCCACCCAGTCGGGATCCTGGCGGAAGCTGTCGAAGGAGGCCTTCGCCGCGTCGACCGAATCGTGGCCGAGGAGATAGACGAGCATCCGATCGGCGTGCGGCTGCCCTTCGGCCCGGTTCCAGTAGATGAGATTCGTCATGCCATGCTTGGCAAAGAGCTTGAGGGTGTGATCGCGGAAGCGGGCATTCAGGCCGGGAAGATTGCCGGCTGTTGAGGTGTAGGTGCGAAGCTCGAAGACGCGCGCGTCGTTCCCCGGCTTCGTGTCGAGCGCGGGGGAATAGTCGGTGGTGTTCAGGAACGTCTCGGTCGCCTTCTCGACGAGCTTGCCGTCTTTCTCGGAGGCGGCGTAGGCCTCCTTCCACTCCGGGTCGTTGACGAAGGCGGCCCAGGAAGCATCGCGGGCCTTCTGGTCGGGATAGGAGAGGAAGTAGACGAGCTTCCGCTCGGGGTTGTCGCCAAGTGGAACGAAATACCCGACGTTCGTCATGCCATGCTTCTCGAAGAGCTTCGTCGTGTGGTCGCGGAACCGGGCATGGAGGGCATCGAGCTTCCCGGGCGCTGCCCAGTAGACGCGCATCTCGTAGAGCCGGGGGTCGTTCTCGGCGGCGGCCACGGCCATGCCAAGGAGCGAGACGAAGAAGCTGACAAGCACGATGCGAATCATCGGAAAGGCCCTCGGGGATCGGAACGGTTCATGAATGAGAATCTACCGTCCCGCTGGTGGAAAGGGGAATTGCCCGGCGCCCCCGAGCTGTCCATGGAAAAAGTCATTCCTGAGCCAACTGGCTGCGGGGTAGCCGGGAGAGCCAGTCCACTTGGAAAACCTCCGGTTTTGTCGCGTGCGGCTCACTTGCGACCGCGTCGGGCGGGCGGGCCGGCAGTTTACCCACAGACTGCGACGGATCGTGGCCGCGATAGACT
>JBAWVV010000785.1:0-1707 GCA_037147115.1 Planctomycetia bacterium
CGGCTGGCCCCCGGCTCCTTGCTGGTTGCCGCGGTTGCCCCCCTTGGCCCGATCGGCGGACCGCTTTTTCCGGGCGTCGTCCTCCGCCTTGATGCGGCGGTCGAGCTCTGCCTGACGCTGGGCAGGCGGAAGAATAAAGAAGGAGTTCACTTGGGCCGTCTCGCCGGCCTCCATGAGGCGCCCGAAGTCGCGTCGCACCTGGTCGCGCATCCCTTCGGGCAAATGGCGCATCGAATCGCGCACCTTGCTCATGGCCGGCCCGCCGGCGAAGGGGGACTGGCCATTGCTCACTTTGTCGAGCTCGGCGATCTGCTCGTTGATCGCCGCTCTCACCTCGAGGACCTGCCGCGGCGTCGAATACCAGCCGAGCGCCCAGCCGGTGAGCAGCGTCAGCAGGAGGACGGCTCCGGCGGTCAGCGCGCCCCGTTTCATCCAGACGGAGAGATCCCCTCGGGGCTTCGAGCTCCGCTCGGTGGCAGCAAGGGCTCGCCGGACTTCACCAGCGGACAACGTACGCATGACAGGGCTCCCGGGAATCGGACGGCCCTTGTCATCGCGCCCATCGGAGGGGGGGCGGCAGAGGCCCGGGCTCGGTTCGAAGCGTGCGATCGCCCCTTGAACGTCCCACGGCCGCAAAAGTTTCGCGGTTCAGGGGGCCAGCTTAGGGGGCCAGGGAACGGTCTGAGAAAGCCCCCAGTGCACCCGCGAAAATCGTTTTCCGAACGCTTTTCAGGGGAACTCTATCGGGCCGCATCGGATGGCGAAGGGATCAGTCGCCGGGGCAGCGGAGGAGGGCATGGTCGGCTCCGAGGTGTCGGCGGACGGAAGGGGGGCGGTGCGGCCGCTACGATACGCCCAGGCGTCGACTAGGAGGCGCGACGGACGGCGCTTCGCTGGCGGGTGACGGCCGTCGACGATGACAACCACAGTCCGGGGGAGATGAGGATGACGGGAGCGATCGAACCGGGGCGGTACCGCCACTACAAGGGGAACCATTACACCGTGCTCGGCGTGGCGCGACACAGCGAGACGGAGGAGTGGTTCGTCGTCTATCGGCAGGAGTATGGCGAGCGGGCCCTGTGGGTTAGGCCGATGGCGATGTTCAGCGGAGCGGTCGAGGTCGACGGCAAGACCATCCCGCGGTTCGCCCGCATCGAGTCGGAATAAACCCGGCCCCGCTCCCCCGTCAGGGCCCGTGATGGGGCTCGAATTCATCAGCAGTGTCGGTTTTTTCCGCCACGATTGCCGCCACCCGCGCTTCGACCTTCTTCAATCGCATGAAGCCGACCCGATCGAGGGCTTCGTCGAGGGAGAGGTAGTGGGCTGGCAGGGTCCGGTACTCGTCGTCTTGGTCGACCATCCACCGGCCGCCGGGCTGCAGACGGTACATGACCGCGTAACCATAGACCCCGAGTTTGTTCGATTCCTCGGACATGAAACTCCCCCCTGACAAGGGACTCCGGACCTTGATTTGTGCTGATCCAACCGGGGCTCTGCGGGCCCGTGGCGGCAGCATCGAACACCATCCCAGGGGGGGCCGCCAAGGTCAGTTTGTCGGTCCGATCGAGGACCGGTCCTTAGCCGCCGGCGAACGCTGTTTCCGAGCGTCCTGGCGGAGGATCGTCGGCGGGCGGAGCGTGCTAGCACGCCCTCGATGGCGGCGATCGTCAGCGCTGCCGGGATCGCGGTGGTGGTGGCCGCTCGAGC
>JBAWVV010000786.1:0-1699 GCA_037147115.1 Planctomycetia bacterium
ACGTAGAGATCGTCCAGATCGCGCCCGACTTTACTGCCCGCGATCGACATCCACTTGTGAGGGCCGCTCGCGTCCCGCCGCCCAAAAGCGCGACTCGGCGAAGAGCTGCACCGACGGTGAAAAACTGCTCACACAGCGGTGGTGGGGGGAGTTTTAAAGCCACGGCACAGCCCGACGTGCCGTGATGGCCTCAAGCTTCGCCCAAATGCTAGCTCGTCAACCGTCCAACGCCTGCCGAAGCCGTTGACCGGGCTATCCTTATAATGCGTTGAAGGGCGACTGTTATCCTCCAACTGCACGAGTTGCCTATTATCCGTATGCGAACGGTTTCTAAATCGAATCAGCGGAGGAAATTTACATGACGCTTCGAGTCGTTGGATCTGCTCTGGTCGTATGGTCGTGCGGTGTTTCGGCACTGACGCTTACGACCTCTTGTCAGGCTGCGGATCCGGCCGCCGCCTCCTGTCCGGTAATGGGAAACCCCGCGCCGGCGAATCGCGCGACGGTGGCGGGAGCCATGAACAATGGCGACTGGTGGCCCGAGCAGTTAAACCTCGACATCCTCCATCAAAACCCACCCGCCGGGAATCCGCTCGGTGAAGGCTTCGAGTATGTCGAGGCGTTCAAGACGCTCGATCTGGAAGCGGTCAAGAAGGACCTCCGGGAATTGATGACGACCTCGCAGGATTGGTGGCCGGCCGACTATGGCCACTACGGACCGTTCTTCATCCGGATGGCCTGGCACAGCGCCGGCACCTATCGGGTTGGCGACGGCAGAGGAGGCGCCGGCTACGGCACGCAACGGTTCGCGCCGCTCAACAGCTGGCCCGACAACGCGAACCTCGACAAGGCTCGCCGGCTGCTCTGGCCGATCAAGCAGAAGTATGGCCAGAGGATCTCCTGGGCCGATCTGATGATCCTCGCCGGGAATGTCGCCCTCGATTCGATGGGATTCCAGACGTTCGGATTCGGCGGGGGCCGGGAGGACGTCTGGGAGCCGCAGAACGACATCTTCTGGGGGCCCGAGAGCGAGTGGCTCGGCGATAAACGATACAGCGGCGATCGTCGGCTCGAAAACCCGCTGGCAGCGGTCCAGATGGGGCTGATCTACGTCAATCCGGAAGGGCCCGACGGCAAGCCCGATCCGCTGGCCGCAGCCCGCGACATCCGCGAGACGTTCGGCCGGATGGCGATGAACGACGAGGAGACGTTGGCTCTGATCGCCGGTGGCCATACCTTTGGCAAGTCGCACGGCGCGGCCAGCGCGGACAACGTCGGTCCTGCCCCGGAGGACGCCGGTATCCAGGAGCAGGGGCTCGGCTGGAAGAACCGCTTCCGCACCGGCAAGGGGGCCGACACGATCACCAGCGGTCTCGAGGGGGCCTGGACCTCGACGCCGACGAACTGGTCGAACGACTACTTCGAGCATCTTCTCGGCTATGAGTGGGAGCTGAAGAAGAGTCCGGCCGGGGCCTGGCAGTGGACGCCGAAGGAGAAGTCGGCGGAGGGCACGGTTCCAGACGCCCACGACGTCGCCAAATCTCACCCGCCGATGATGTTCACCACCGATCTCGCGCTCCGCATGGATCCGCAGTATGGGCCGATTTCGAAACGGTTTTACGAGAACCCGGAGCAGTTCAGGGAGGCGTTTGCCAAGGCCTGGTACAAGCTCACCCACCGCGACATGGGGCCGGTGTCG
>JBAWVV010000787.1:0-1696 GCA_037147115.1 Planctomycetia bacterium
GGAGGAGGCTCGTCGGCGGCAAGCGTCGGTGCTGCCATGACGAGCATGACGAGCATGAGGAGCACGGCGAGGAACAGCAGTGTGGAGACGTGACGGTGCAAGTGAGGATCTCCGGGCTCGGGGCCCGTTAGTAGCCGAGGCCGAGGCGCAACATCCAGGTGTCGTCGAGATCCTGGATCTGCGGGGGGCCGTCGACGAAGAACAGCTGCCGGTAGAACACATACCCGACCTCGAAATGGCCGGTGAGGCCCTGCGGTGTCTTCGGCACGAGCTCGCCGCCGAGGACGATGCGGATGTCGTTGTAGTCGAAGGGGGAGATCTGGCCGGTGGAGCGGCGGAAGGTCCACGCGCCGCCACCGTACTCCCCCGCCACGTAGCCCCACAGCGAGCGGTTGGCCACCTCGCTGAACCGCCAGGCCGCCTTCGGGGTGGGGAAGAGGATGTCGTAGCGGGCGTTGGCGTTGGGCACCCAAGTCATGCCGACGACGGGAAGGAGCTTCACCTGATTGCGGTCGAGGTAGACGATCCCCGCCTTGCCCTGCATCGTCGGCGTCAGCTGGAGCGTGCCGACGGCGCGCCCCATGATGCGCCAGCTCTGCGACACCATCACGTCCCAGTTGGTGTAGATGCCGGTGCGAATCCCCAGCTCGGCCCCAAACAGCGGCGTGAACTGCGGGTTCCAGGCGGCGTCGACGAAGACGTCGTACGTGCTCGGGGGGAGATCGGCGAGCATCGTCTGCGTCGTCTGCGGTCCGTCCCAGAGCTGGAGGCCGAAGCCAGGGGTGATGAGAAGCGGGGCGTGGTTCAGATTGGCTTGGGAGTCGTGAAAGAACGGGATCGCAAACGTGGCGGTGGTATCGAGCTCGTTGACCCCGACGCTCGTGCCATCGCCGCTGCCGTAGAGATAGGCCCAGCTCCCGCGGACCCCCTGAAAGACGCGCATCGTCTGCTGCATCGTTGGGCTGGCCATGATCGCCTGAGGCGACAAGGACGACATCGAAGAGGATGGCGGCGGTGCGCCGTAGGGCGCCTGCGGCGGGACCAGCGACGGCGCCGCGGTCGAGTAGCCCGGATAGCCCGGCTGGCCGGTGAGCGCGGAGGGGGCCCAGTTGCCCGCCTGGGGCGCGGCGGCAGGGAGCTGCGTACCTTGGGGCGCGTAGGGATCCCACTGGGTCGGCGGTGGGGCGAGATACTGCACCGGCATGACCCGGTCGAGCTGCGACGACGGGGGCGTGGGGAGCGACACCGTTTGAGCGTCCGTGACCGACGGACCCGTCCCGAGCGCGCACAGCAGCGCCACAGTCAGGCTCCGCACGGCGAAACGGATATTCAGGCGCACGGAGCGATCCCTTGCCGGACCGGGAAATGTTGATGGGATGGAGGGGCGCGAGTCGACAGCCCGGGGGGGTACCACGCCATGCGCCGCAGGGTCAAGGTCGTACCCCGATGCGGAAACTGGTTTGGGGGGACTGCCGCTTCCGGGGAGAACTGGGTAAAGAGGGGACCGGCCTTTTTCCTCATCACTGGCGTCGCCCGGAAGGACTCATCCGTGCCGATTGATCGAATCGTCGATCCCGAGCCCTTCGACCGCGCTGGCTTGGAGCAGGCCACCGGCTTGGCTGCCATCGAGGTCCTCGCGGAGGTCGCCTCAACGATGGAACGGGCCCGGTTCTTGGCCGCCGCACCGGGTGTGCGA
>JBAWVV010000788.1:0-1695 GCA_037147115.1 Planctomycetia bacterium
CATCAGTCGCGTCCGCTACGTGCTCCCGCGACACAAGGCAGCCAACTGGGTTGGCCATGGGCGCGGGCGGAAGTCCACGCGTTCGGGGGGCAATGGCGTCGTCGAGTTCACGCCGTTTAAGTTTTTGGACCGGCTCGCCGATCTCGTGCCGCCACCGCGGAAGCACCGGCATCGGTATCACGGAGTATTCGCGCCCAATCACAAGCTCAGGCGGGCCGTCACGGCGCTGGCTGACCTCTTTTAAGAGGTGCAGGTCACCTGTCGCAGCCTGGTGCCTCCGTCGGCTTCACCGCAGCAGTCCGCGAAACGGCTCGTATATTCGCAGCGAGATCAGGATTTCGTTCCGTGGAAATCCGAAGGCAAGGCTGTCACGCGTAAACGTCCACCCGGTCCCGAACAGGCGGTAACTCGCATCGACGGCAAATCGTTCGTTCACGTTCCAGATGCAGCCTACACCCGCCTGCCATGCGAACGGCGTGTTGTAACGAATGGTGGCAGTTTCAGGTTTTGGCCCGCTGATCTGCTGAAACGAGGACTCATAGCCGGTCGCGCCGATGCCTCCACCGCCGTAGACGTCAAAGTGATCGTTCAAACGAAAGTCACGCCACACGTTTGCCAGTGCGGACCAGCCTCCAAAGTTCTTTCCTTCCACAATGCCGACGGGGTTCGGGTGACGTGGGGAGAAGTCTTGGTTAAATCCGAGGTATGTCTGGTCGATGCCGTCTCGATACCGGCCCTCGACTTCCAGGCGGATCCGGCCATTGGATCGCTCGAGTGCCAACCCTGCAGCGCCGCCCCACGTCAGGGCGGAGGGTGGAGTGTTGTTCGGGGAAACGGCCAGGAACGAGCCGCCTACGATGCTCGTCAGGTAAAACCGTCGCGTTGGTGGAATCGCCATCTCGCGGGCGACGCTCATCGTCGGAGGAGGTAGCGCGAGCGGCGCCTCGTCGTATCCCGGGACGACGGTGTCGTACCCCCCCAGGATCGCCGGCCCCTCGTCCCACGGGACGAACGCACTGCAGTCGAGCATGGGAGGCGCGTCGCAGAGGGCGGGTCGTCCCTGCAGGCAGAGAGATACCAACGATGTGACCCACACCCAGATTCCGTAACGCCACTTCATTGCAGCCATCGAGTGTCGTTCCGTGAATAAGACTCCAACTGACCCCTTCGGTCATCGGCGATTGTGCCGCATCACTCTGTACCACACCGCGGGCGGCGGCAACGTTCCCCGAGGCCGTCAGGTCGCCGGCGCGGGCTGCCTGAAAGTGGGGCGAGCGGTCAAAGTGTAGGGGCAGGTCAGGGCACGATTGCCCAGTTGTGGCGGACCTTTTCGTAGAGGGCATCGAGGATAAGGTAGGTGATCTCACCGATTGGCCGGTTGCGCCAGGCGCAGAACTGCTCGTCGAGTTCGGCCGCCGCCCGGCTCACCTGAGTCGAAGTGATCTCAAGGCCGCAGAGTTCCTCCACAATGGCCGTGACCTTCCGGGTGCTGACACCCTGCACGTACATTTCGGCGACGGCGAGCGTCATCTCCCGTTCGCTGCGGACGCTGACCTGCCCCCCTTAAACAGCACCGCTTCCAGAGAGAGAATCTGGGGGTGGAGCAAACCAAGGGAGGCAACCAATGCCACGCGGAAAGAAGGAACTGGCTGAGCAGATCATCCCCAAGCTTCGAGAGGTCGAGGTTGAGGTGGG
>JBAWVV010000789.1:0-1693 GCA_037147115.1 Planctomycetia bacterium
ACAGGATCGCCGAGCCGGGGGAGTGCTCCGCCTGGGCGAGCATGTCGGCAGCAATGAACTCGGGATGGCCATGGTCGTCGGCCACGATCACGATCTCGCTCGGGCCGGCGATCGAGTCGATCGAGACGGTGCCGAAGACGTGCTGCTTGGCCAGCGCCACAAAGAGGTTGCCCGGGCCGACGATCTTGTCGACGCGGACGAGGCCGCCGCTCCCCTGCTCTGCCGGGAAGCCATGGGCCAGCGCGGCCACGCCCTGCGCGCCACCGCAACGGGCCACCTTCGTGACGCCGAGCTCGTGGCAGGTGGCGAGGACATGGAGATTCTCCGAGCCGTACTTGGTCGGCGGGGCGACGACGACGATCGCGCCGACGCCCGCCACCTGCGCCGGCACGACGGTCATCAGGAGCGTCGAAGGATAGGCCGCCGCCCCCCCCGGCACGCAGACGCCGACCCGGTCGAGCGGGAGATAACGCTGCCGCAGTGAGCCGCCGCCGGCCAGCGGCACGCTCACGTCACGCGAGAGGATCGCCGTCTGGAATCGCTCCACACTTGCGCGGATCCGGCGGATCGCGTCGAGAAACGCTCCTCCGACCTCGCGGTGGGCCGCGGCGAGGGCTTCCGGCGCGACAAACAGGCTGTCGCGGGGGATGGCGACACCATCGATCCGGCGCGTGTAGTCGAGGACGGCGTCGAGCCCCTGGGCGGCGACGTCGGCACAGATCCGTTCCACGACCTGCTTCGGCGAGAGCGGCTCACCGAAGACGTCGATCGTCTTCTGTCGCCCGGCGGGGCTGATCACGTCCCCTTGGGAGACGAGCTTTCCGCGGAGCGCTTCGAGCCGGGCCCGCCCTTCGGGGAGCGTCAGATCGATTTGGGCGCAGGGGGCGTTTGTCATGCTTGGCGATGGGAATGGGGAGCGGCGAAGGACAATCGCTCCAGAATACCCGACCACCCGCCCCGCCGCAGACGGCTCGATGTCAGGGGCGGGCGGCGACCATCACCGGCCCGGCATCGCGCCCGAGCCAGCAGTGGGCGATCCAATTGTCGGCCGGGGCATTCCGGCCGCTGTCGGGAGTGGCGAAGATCCGCGCGAGCAGTTTGCTGCTGCGGGCCACCAGCGGCTTGGGGGCAAGGCCCGCGGGAGCGATCAGCGGCTCGTGGGCCCCCGCGGCGGCTGTGTTTTCGACGATCCGGGGGTCGATCGCTACCGCCCGGCCGACCGCTGTCGCGGCCGCCGACTTTTTCCCTGCCGCCGTCAGCGCGATCGCCTGGCGGAGGAAGGTGTCGGGCTGATCGGGGGCGATGTTCGCCGCCCGCCGGTAGGCGTCGATCGCCTTGGCGAGCTTGGCCGGGTCGTCGATTGCCCCCCGCAGGTGCCGGTCGCCGAGGGCGACGAGCCTGGCCGCCCGGGCCCGGGCAGGAGCGTTGCTCGTGCGGATCGTGACCTCGACCGCCGGGTCGATCGCCGGGGCCCCGAGTTGCCCGCGCCCGGCAGGCAACCTGTTGATCGGTGAAACGCTTGCAAACGGGATCGCCCAACCGCGGGCGGGGCCGCGGTTCCAACCCCATGCCGGACCACGGTTCCAGCCCCGCGCCGGGCCAGGGTTCCAGCCGCCATACCAAGCCCCGACGCCTCCGAAGCGAGTACCTCCCCATCCACCGCCGCCCCAGCCAGCGCCAGCCCACCCCGGCC
>JBAWVV010000790.1:0-1693 GCA_037147115.1 Planctomycetia bacterium
CCACGGCCACATGTTCGTGCTCGAAAAGCCCGAGGCCTTCGCGCGCTAGAGGCGCCTGCTGAACGCCCGGTGAGTCGGGAGCCGGAACGGTGCGGCGGCCAGGTTTTGCGGGGCCGTAACGCGATCACCCTGCAGGCCAAGGCGCCGCCCGGATTCTGCCGGCTTCCGCTGTGGCCTCACAGCCCAAGTTCCGCAAGGCCCTCCTCCCATGGCACCACCAGCACGCCGTCGATCCGCTTTCGGAGGGGATCGCGGGAGAAGCAATAGGCATCGGCCCCGGGGAAGTCGGGGAGGAAGCGTGACAGGTCGCGCACATGCCGTGGCTCGACGCGGTCGGTCGACTTGATCTCGATCAGCGCCGGCGGCCGACCGGGGCGATCGATGATCAGATCGATCTCGGCGTCGTCCTTCGTGCGCAGATAGGAGAAGCGGTAGTCGTTTTGAGCGTAGTCGCTGGCCCGCACGATCTCGAGGATCACGAAGTGCTCGAAGGCCCGGCCGTAGCCACCGGTCCGGGGCACGAGGTCGACGGTCAACGTCCCGGCCAGGGCCCGGCAGACGCCCGGATCAAACCACCAGAATTTCGGCGACTGCCGCTGTCGCTTGCGGACGGAGGCATGCCACGGCTCGAGCATGAAGCCCAGATGGGTGTCCTCCAGGATCTCAAAATAGGAGGCCACCGTCTTGTGATCGACACCGATGTCGCGGGCGATATTTGAGCAGTTGAGGATCTCGCCATTGGCTTGGGCCGAAACCTCGAGGAAACGCCGGAAGGGATCGAGCCGCCGGATGACATGCTCCGCCCAGACCTCCTCGCGCAGGTAGGTTCGGGCGTAGGCCCGCAGGTAGCTCGATCGATCGGCCTCGGCGGTGAACGAGAACACCGTGGGGAGCGTGCCGAAGCGCAAGGATGTGGAAAGCTCGAAGGCCGGCCCGAGCTCGCGGCTGGTCAACGGGAAGAGGTGCCGCACGAACGCCCGGCCGGCGAGCAGATTGACCGCCCCGCGCTTCAGCTTCCGGGCACTCGAGCCGGTCATGGCGAAGCGGACTCGCTGGCCGCCGGGCCGAGGCTGTTCGATCGCGGCATGCACGACGTCGAGGAGGGAGGGCACCTTCTGGATCTCGTCGATCACCACCCATTCGACGGCCGATGCAGCATCGATCTGCTCGCGCAACTCCCTCGGCCGGAGGCTGTAACGGTGCTCGAGCTCCGGGTCGAGGAGATCGATCCAGAGCGTGGCACGGGCCCCGAAATGCTCCCGGAGAAGCGTCGATTTCCCCGTGCCGCGCGGCCCGAGGAGCAGCAAACTGCTCGATTCACTGATCGAAAGCGTCCTTGGGAACATACTCCCAATTTGTACGCCGAATTGGGAGTAAGGTCAAACTGGCTCTTTTCCTGCCGCTGCAACCCGCCAATTGACGCCGGCCTGTGCCCCCCCGACCACCGCATTGGGCATCTTGCTGTCATAGAAATTGTGATGCTATGATGCTTTGATGCGAACGACAATCACGGTCGATCCCGATGTCGAGCAGTTGCTCCGGGCAGCCATGCAGGCGACGGGGCAGAGTCTGAAAGCCACGCTCAACGATGCGGTGCGGCGGGGGTTGGCGGGAATCGCGGTCCAAGCGTCGGAGCCTCGATTCGAGGTGAAGCCCCGCCCGATGGGGCTACGGGCCGGCATTGATCCGGCCA
>JBAWVV010000791.1:0-1690 GCA_037147115.1 Planctomycetia bacterium
ATCCGCGTGCAGGCCTTCCAGGAGAAACTCCTCGACTTCCAGCCGGCAACACCGGCACAGGAAATCCTCCACGCCGAGGCGCTGCGACAGTTCAATGCCTTTCTTGAATACCGGCGCATGCGGCTGTTTTCCGTCAATACGGCGATCCCGCCGGTGATGTGGTACGTCGTCATCCTGGGAGCGGTCATCAACATCGCCATGGTCTGGCTCTTCGACATGAAATTCGTCACCCACCTGTTGCTCGGTGGACTGCTGTCGGCCTATCTCGGCACGATGATCTTTTTGATCGCCGCCATGGACCATCCGTTTCGCGGCGAGGTGAGCGTGACGCCCGAGCCGTTCGAGGCGCTCTACAAGCACATGGTCGAGGAGTAGGCGATGGAACGGCACCAGAGCAGGGGACTCGCACAGAGCGTATCCCGAAGAGATTTCGGCAGGCACGCCGGCGCCGCGGCGACGCTGGCCGCCGCGCAGGCATTCGCCCCCTTCCTGTTCGCCGGCTGCCGGCCGACGGGGGTGCCGGCCGGCCGGCAGCCGATCAAGGTTGGAATGCTCCACTCGCAGACCGGCACGATGGCGATGAGCGCCACGTCGCTCCGCGATATCGAACTTCATGCCTTCGAACAAATCAACGCGGCCGGCGGCATCCTCGGCCGCCAGGTCGTGGCCCGGGCCCCCGACACGAAATCCAAAGTCGATCTCTTTCCAAAGCGGGCGCGGCAACTCATCGACGACGGCTCCGTCGCCGTGTTCGGCTGCTGGACGAGCTCCGCCCGCAAGGCGGTGCTGCCGATCTTCGAGGAGGCCAAGAAGCTCCTCTTCTACTCGGTGCAGTACGAGGGCAACGAGTCGTCTCCCTACGTCGTCTATGGCGGGATGGTGCCAAACCAGCAAATCCTGCCCGCGCTCGACTGGCTGGCGAGCGTGGCGGGAGGGCTTCGAAAAAAGATCTTTCTCGTCGGCTCCGACTTCGTTTTCCCGCGGACGGCCAACTACATCGCGAAGAAGTATCTCGCCACGAAGGAGATGCGACCGGTGGGCGAGGCCTACGTGCCCCTGGGCGACCGCGACTTCTCGGACGTGGTCAAGGAGATCCTCGCCTCGGGGGCCGACTGCGTGCTGAGCACGGTCAACGGCGACAGCAACATCGGCCTGTTCGCGGCCCTCGCCAAGGCCGAGGTCGATCCCGCCAAAATCCCGGTCATGACCACGAGCATCGCCGAGGACGAACTGCGGTTTCTCATGCCCGAGCAGGTGGCGGGGCACTACGCCGCCGCCTGCTACTTCCAGAGCCTCGACACGCCAGCCAACCGGATGTGGATCGACGGCTTCCGAAAGGAGTTTGGCTACGATCGCGTGACCGGCGATCCGATGGAGCCCGACTGGTGCCTCGTGCATCTCTGGAAGAAGGCGGTCGAAAAGGCGGGCTCGTTTGAGACCGAGGCCGTCCGGCAGGCGTTCCGCGACGGCCTGGAGCTTACCGGTCCGGGCGGCCCCGTCCGCCTCGATCCCAAGACGCAGCACACCTCGAAGTTCTTCCGGCTGGGGCGCATCCGCACCGACCAGCAGTTCGACATCGTGCATTCCTCGCCAGAACCGATCATCGCCGACCCCTATCCGGCGCTGGCGTTTCCCGGCTGGAGCGTCGACTGGACCAAGAATGGCATCACCCGCGGCGCGGAGGTTGACA
>JBAWVV010000792.1:0-1689 GCA_037147115.1 Planctomycetia bacterium
CGGATTCGAAGTGCGCCTATGCGAGTGGAATCCTCGATCGCAACGAGGTAGTCGATGTCGCGATAAGGCTTTTTGGCGAGCAACCCATGCCGCACCGCGCGTTCGATAATGACCCGCCCCCAACGGTCGGGCCCCGTGTCAGCCAAGGCTCTCGGGAGCCCGGCCATAGCGAACCGGCCCCTCCCAAGAGGAAGTCCATCAGGATCAATCGCAAAGGCGTGGTGCCGATTGAGCCACTCTTCGGAGTACTCGAATGTCACGGCTGCGCTGCGGTCGTTGGCGTACAGCTTTCCAACTTCGAGCGTCTGGCCGTCCCAGTCGATGCAGATATCAAATCGGCTGTCGCTCATACGCCAGGATCTCGCGATGGCTTGCGACGAACGATCCGTCGCGGAAGGGCAGCGGTCTCGAGGTCGAGGCCAAGCGCATCACGTTCCGGTGCTGCGAGCGAAGCGAGTCGGTCGTGGAGCTGAAGCACGAACACGGCAGTGGCAAGCGTGCCTACCGACACGCTTGGATCGCCGCGTTCGAGCCGCCAGACAGTGTCGCGGCTCACGAACAGGCGAGATGCCATGTCGGCTGTGGAAATCCGACGTTTGCGGCGAGCGATCGACAGATCGCGGCCCAAACGCTGAAGGGCAACACGGGCTGGCAAGGGCATCGATGAACCGTGATTACCAGTAGCGTCTTGTTTATCGGACATTGAACACCTTTGCGCCTGATAAAGCAGACGTATGGAAGTATGCCCGACTCTTGGGGGGAACGCAAGAGTGCCCGAACGCCGAGGCTTTTCGTGAATATTCCGACGAGGATTGGCGGCCTTTTCGGGTCCTTCATGAGCGTCTCCGAAGACATCGTCGAGCAGGTCGCCAACGAGTGGTTCCAGGAACTCGGCTACGTCTATCCTGCCGGACCGAGCATCGCTCTCGGTGAGCCCGGGTGCGAAACGCGACTCCTACAGCGAGGTCGCACTCCAGAGTTGGCTCTCGTCTGCCATCGATCGCTGCAACCCGAAGGTTCCCGCAGCCGCCCGGGGAGATGCTCTCCAGAAGGGACTGCGGGTCGAGGCACCGACGGTCATCCAGGCCAACCAATTGTTTCGCCATATGCTGGTGGCGGGCGTAGACGTTGAGCGTCCGCGCTGGGACGGGGACCATCGCGGGCGATCACGCCCGGCAATAGCCGCGGGCGGGGGAGGAGTTTCCACTCGTGTGCCCACGGTATGGCGACGACATCCGGCTCATCACATTCATCACCGATCCGGGGCCGATCCGGAAGATCCTGACACACCTCGAAGAACCGCTCAATTCACCCCTGGCTCCCGCAGCACTCGCCTCGACCTACCGACAGCCGCACGCTCTTCCCGCGAGTACACCCCTGCCCTGTCCGCCGAGAGGCATCGGCCCGAGGCCCATTGCCGCAGGCTCTCGATCTTGTCCCCAGCAGTGACAGCCACAGGCACGACATTTTGCGCCGCTTGAACGAGCGGCACATCGAGCAGCGACGCAAGCCTGCAGCACGACTTGATCTCGGCACCGGTCCACTGGGAGTCGTCGGGCCTGGGCTGCTTCGCGTCGAGCCCGTAGTGCCGCGCGTAGATCGACCAGATGCCGTCCTTCTGCTCACGCCCCGGCAAGTCCACGAAGAACACGCCGTCGAACCGTTCAGCACGGGCGAACTCCGGCGGGA
>JBAWVV010000793.1:0-1687 GCA_037147115.1 Planctomycetia bacterium
ACTGCCATCAAGATGAACGCCTGCGAGGAGATGCAGTTCATCGACACCTACGACAAGATCGACCGGGCGATCGCCAACGTCGCCGCCATCCGCGACGTGGTCGGCCCGCACTTCGGTATCGGCGTCGACTTCCACGGCCGTGTGCATAAGCCGATGGCCAAGGTGCTCGTAAAAGAGCTGGAGCCGTATCGGCTGATGTTCATCGAGGAGCCGGTGCTCAGCGAACACTCGGAGGCGCTCAAAGAGATCGCGATGATGGCGAACACGCCGATCGCGCTCGGCGAGCGGCTCTACTCGCGGTGGGATTTTAAGAAGATCCTGCAGGAGGGCTACGTCGACATCCTGCAGCCCGACCCATCCCATGCCGGCGGCATCACCGAAACCAGGAAGATTGCGAACATGGCAGAGGCCTACGACGTCGCCATCGCGCTGCACTGCCCGCTCGGGCCGATCGCGCTGGCGGTCAACCTGCAGCTCGATGCCAACTGCTACAACGCCTTCATCCAGGAGCAGAGCCTGGGGATCCACTACAACCAGGGCAACGACCTGCTCGACTACATCAAGAACCCCGAGGTCTTCGACTATGCCGACGGCTACGTGAAGATCCCGCAGGGACCGGGGCTGGGCATCGAGGTCAACGAAGACTTCGTCAAGGAGCGGGCCGCCGTCGGCCACCGCTGGCGAAATCCCGTGTGGCGGCATTCCGACGGCAGTTTCGCCGAATGGTAGACGAAAGCTGGCCCGGTCAAAGGCAGTTTCACAAGCATTCAATCGACACGCCTGCCGCGGCGCAGAAAAACCGCAACGGTGCTGATGCCCCGCCCCGCTGTCAGGCGTGGCTGAGCGCTCCGGCCAGGATGAGACTCAGTGAGACGACGAATCCAAGAAGGATCGTCCAGAATGACACGCGGTCGAGTCGCCGCGACAGGGCTGCGTTGCCCAGTGCCTCGTAGATCCACAGCGAGATCGTCGACTCGGTGAGGGTGACGAGGATCGTTCCGATTCCGAACAGATTGATGATGTCGGCCAGCGAGAATTCGTTGGTTACCGGGACATAGGTGCCGATCAGGTAGGAATTGGCCGCTGCGGCGAACAAAGCCCCCACCCCGAGGCCGAAGCGTGGATCGACGTGGATCGGCTTGATGAAGCAGGCCAGCAGCGCAACGGCCACGGCCACGAACAGCGTCTGAAACATCTTGAAAAATAGTCCCCAGCCGAACCGGTCGATGACGATCGCGAATCGGGCCTGGGACCAAGTGCCCCGTTCCACGGCGGCGACGCCGGGGAGGCCGCGGCTCGTCTGGTAGCTGTGGGGAGTCTCCACGGCGTGGAATCTGACGAGGCGGTAGCCCGTCATCGACACCCGTCGGCTCACGTCGGTGGCATTTTCGTCGATGACGAAGAGCAGGTCCTGGCGTGGGTGGTCGGAGTTTTCGAATGATGCCAGAAGGAGATGCCGGTCGAGGGGAAAGTTCACGATCGGGAAGGTCTTGCTGTAATCGATCGAGAGCCGCTGCAGGACGAAGTGGTCGACTCCGTCGTGGATCTCCCTGAGCACCTTCCGTTCGGTGATGGTGCCGCTGACGGCCATCAGATGATCGAAGGGATCGAAGGTGGCCCCGCCTGCCGCCGCCGGATCGTCCTTCCAGCGACACCAGACGTCGATGACACCATTCCAGCGGCTGTC
>JBAWVV010000794.1:0-1686 GCA_037147115.1 Planctomycetia bacterium
ACGATCCTCGGGGAAAACCACGGTTTCCTCGGGGATTGTGTCGTTTCTGCTCCCAATGTGCGACGTGCTGCGATTCCCTGCGGATACCTGCTGCGCCGCTTTTTGCGCTTCAACTGCGCCGGAATATGCGCCGCCTTGAAGGCCCCCGGCGACCGCGTCAGCAAAGTGGTGATCCCGGCCCATAGCCGAGTGCCGTGCGGCCACCGCGGGAGAGTGACCGGCCCATGCTGCCGCCTCATGAGCGGGATACCGCTGGACCCAATCCGTGACGCACGACGAACGGAGATTCTGGAAGAGCCGCGGCCACGACTTGTAGCCGGCCCGGGAGATCACCTTCGTCAGCATGGTGCGAAGGTTGGCTTCCGCCCCCCACTTGCCAGCCATCGGGACCACGCGACTCTCCCCAGGCTCCGCCCGCTCGTCGCCTGTCGCTCGAAGTGACGAGCAGGTGCCTGCCGGTCCCGACCCACATTGCCCGCTCCCGGTCCTCCGTTGTCGGGGGAATCGAGGACTGCTCTGCGAATACGGTGCAACTCGGGATCGGCGCGGTGGAGGGCTCAGTGCCGCGAGCGATCGCCCGACAAGCGATGGGCAAGTTGCTGGAACAGATCGACAACCGCCCGGGCGAGCAGAGCTTGCTCTGTCGAATCATAACCGTCCGCGTATGCCAGGACATCCCGCACGCCGGGCGCCGCGTCATCTCCAAAGAGCGAAGCCAGCCCCGTCGTCAACGCCGGGCCATCATGTGAGTCGGCAAGGATCGCCTTGGCGATGGTGTCGATCCCCTTCATCGACACGTATGCGTACATGTCGAAGGAGTCCTTTTTCATGTTCGGTCGAAGATGCTGTTTGGCCTCCAGCTTCATGACGAGAAAGCCGACCGGATCAGGCACGTAGATCTCGAGATCGCCGCCCTGAAGTCGAAGTTGGACAAGCCTCGGCTTCAGCAATGCAACCGCGCTTTTCGGCAGTCGTGTCGCACCTGGATCATCCCACTCCTCGGTGTCCTCCGGAATGAATAGGTCCACAGCCACGGTGCCCTTGCTTTTGCTCCACCGGGCCGTTTTGGCCCTATCGAAACCGCAGTTCCTCATAACATCCCCGATCGCGTCGATGCGTCCTGCCGCACAGCCGACATCGATCAACAGATCGGGCTCGAGTGAGTAACCACGTTCGATGCAAAGCCCGGTTTCCGTCGTAACCATGATCACACCAGAGCCGCCCAACTCCCGCTGCTCTGCCGCCAGCGCTTGCCCCCCAACGAGGACGACTCCGACGCCGATCCGGTTGAACTCTTTGACGAGTTGGCGTAGCTCCTCAAGAACAACTTCGAACCGGATCGCGTCACTGTTGTCGGCTCCGCTCACGGTCGGTCCTCAATGAATGGAAGCTTGGCTGCATACCGCGCGAGGAGAAAGTCGGACTGTTCACGACCGCGGCCCTCGATGGCGGAAAAATCGACGATCAACTGCGGCATGCACACGCGGTTCTGCCCAATGGCATTGTTGGATGCGGGCCGCACGGGATCGTCCTGCAGCAGGCCTCCTGCCGTGGTCCACACGATGGGGTCCGGAAAGAGGACGCGGAAGTTACGCGGCGTCGTCCGCGTCAATCCGAACGCCTCGACAATCGGGCCGAGTTCCCCCGGCCAGTAAATGCCGTGGGGAAGGGCAGCGACGTGGACCT
>JBAWVV010000795.1:0-1680 GCA_037147115.1 Planctomycetia bacterium
GCGGCCGGTGCCTTCCTCAAGCCAGCCGGCATCTACTCCCAGCCCTCGAATCCGGCCGGGAACCCCTCCTGGCAGGTCCTCCAACTCCTTGGCCAGGGGCGCGACGACCTCATCGTTTCCCCCGGGGCCGGCAGCGACGACCCGCCGGTCAACCGCTTCGATCCCAACGGCATCCGCCTCTTCAACGGCCGGATGAGCTGCCTCTTCTCGGTCGCCCGGGCCGACAACATTCTGACGACCTCGCCAGGCGCCGGGGACGTCGCGAAGCTCACGGTCGTCGCGTTCCATAATCGCAATCTCGCCGACCCGAACGCCGGCTGGCTCCCAGTCACTTTCGACGGCACAACGCTGACGCTCGGAGGCGCCGTTCCAGACAAGCGCACGCTCAAGGAGATCATCCGCCCCGGCGTGGTGATCTACGACCCGAACAAGACCGACGCCACGAATCAGTACCTACGGTGGAGCCAAGTGCTGATGGCGAGCGTCGACAGCGCCGACGGCTCGGTCTACGTGACCTTCGCCAGCCCGCCACCGACGGCGGGAGGCGCGCTCCCGCTGCGGATCCTCCTCGATTCGGTGGGAATGGCGGAGCAGATGGTGGTCCTCGAGGGTTCGGGGCCCTATTCGAAGTGACGGGATCGATTTCAGGACGGTGGTTGTGATGACGGTGATTTGCACGACGATGAATCGAAGCGGTGGCCGTGGGCAAGCGGCCACCCGTGAACGTGAGGCGCGAGCGATGAACACACCATCCCGACCAGCGGCCGAGAGAGCCCGCCGTGCATCTCCGCAGCGCTTCCCGGCGCCGTTCGGCAGGGAACGCCGTGGCGTGCTCCTGCTGATCGTCCTCTCGATGCTGACCCTCTTCATGATGCTCGGCGCGGCCTACCTGATCGTCGCCACGCGGTCGCGCGAGACCGCCCGGGCCTACGCCAAGCTCTCGCTCCGCAACGACAACGTCCGCCTTCCCCATTCGCAGATCTTCGACACGGTCATGCTCCGCGTGCTCCGGGGCGTGCCGGCCGGGCAGAATGTAAATGTCGGCCTCGCCCAGCCGGCGCCGGCTGGCGTTTCGATCGCCTCGTTCGAATCGATCCTCGCCGACAAATACGGCGGCGATCTCCCCGATGCCAACGGCTACTACACCGTCGCCCTCTCCGGAACGGCCAGTGGCAACCCGCCGGTCTATGAGCAGGCGCCGGTCCTCGTCCTCCCGCAGGTCAAGCTCGACAAGCTTCCCGCCCCCGATAACGACGGCCATCCCTTCGCCGCCACCGATCTGGCCGGGCGCGTGATCACGCTCCTCGGCGCGGGTCGCGATCCGAGCAGCCACCGGATTCTCCGGGCGACCGACAACGGCGCTGGCTCCTATCAGCTCGTCATCGACAATCAGCCGCGCAATCGCCCTTACGAGCCTGTCACAGGCCAATCCTGCCGCGTCGTCATCAACGGCCGCGAGTTCACCGGCGACGGCTCGGTCTCCCGGCCGAACGAATCGTGGGACGGCTTCGACGACAAGAATCCCTTTCTTGCCTGGGTCGCGCCGCGTGACCTGCAAAACGAGACCAATGCCGCGAACGTGTCGGTGTCGTCGTCGGTGGTCAAGAAGGTGGGCTTCGTGCAAAGCGGCACCGCCGCCAACATCCTCGCCCTTCTCAATAGCGGCACCAACGGCTTCAG
>JBAWVV010000796.1:0-1675 GCA_037147115.1 Planctomycetia bacterium
ATACGACCTGGTGATGATCGGCCTCCTCGCCGTCACCGCCCTGCTCGGCTACTTCAAGGGGATGGTCTGGCAGCTGGCGTGGATCGCCGGGATCGTCGCCAGTTCCTTCGTGGCCCTGCGGTTCGCCCCGCAGTTCGCCCACCTCTTTGGACAGCAAGAACCGTGGAACCGGTTCCTCGCCATGCTCGCGCTCTACGTCGGCACGTCGCTGGCGGTGTGGATCCTCTTCCGGCTCGTGTCGGGATTCATCAACGCCATCCATCTCTCCGCCTTCGACCACCAGCTCGGGCTGCTCCTCGGCCTCGCGAAGGGAGCGTTGCTGTGCATCGTCGTGACCTTCTTCGCGGTCACACTCGCCCCCGACTACCGCCATCAGATCGTCGCCAGCCGGAGCGGCCGCTTCGTGGCCGAGCTCATCGTCCGTGCCGACACCTATCTCCCCAAGGATATCCACGACACCGTCGAGCCGTTCGTCGACCAGTTCGAGCGTCAGTTCGCCCAACCTGGCGTGGGGCAAAACGGCGGACCGGACGCGGCGTTCGGCTTGGTGGCGGGGCAGGTCTTAGCTCCCGGCAGCGGACAGTCCGGCGGACAGCTCACCGGCGGCGGCCTGTCGCTGAAGACGCTCATGGACGGGGTCAGCTCGGCCGCGGCCTGGGCCGGTGCGGAGCAGGGGAGTGGCGCGGTGCATCAGGCCGGGGGCGCCCTGCCACCGGGGAGCGCCTGGTTCGCCCCTCCGGCAGGCCAGATGCCGGCCCCCGTCGCCGCGCTCCCGGGAGGGTTCCAACCGATCGCCCCGGCCCCCATTCAAGAGGCTTCCCGAACGACCGGAAGCCGCTACGGGAACTCCGCTCCCACTGGCTATCCTGTCGGCGCCCAGTCGCCGCTGCCGCTCCGCTGATGAGCCAAACGGGGGCGAGCGGGGGAACGGCGCGTGGATCGCCAACGGTGGCAAGGGATCTTCAAGCGCCAGCGATCTTCACGGCTGCCCCGCGGCTTTGAAGAGGAGTAGGGGCAGCCTGCCGGCACCCGGGCCGCGGCAGGAAAAAGGGCGTTTTCCCCGGGAAAAAACGACCCTCAACCGGACATAAGAGACATTATCGGACGTTGGGGAGAGGGGTGAAACGGCCCGCGTTTCAGGCGGAAACCGGGTCCTCTTCGAGGAACCTCCCCATCGCCCTGAACTTCGAGTAGCGGGAATCGACGAGCACCGGGGTCGGCTGCGTGAGCAGTTCCTTGAGCGTCCGGACGAGAAAGTTTTTCACCCGACTGGCCATCTGGCGCGGATCGCGGTGGGCACCGCCGGGCGGCTCCTCGATGACCGCGTCGATGACTCCAAGCGACCGCAGGTCGTGCGACCGCATCTTCAGCGCCCGGGCCGCCTCGGCCTTGTGCTCGGCGCCTTTCCAAAGGATCCCGGCGCAGCCCTCCGGGCTGATGACGCTGTAGTAGGCATGCTCGAGGACGGCCACCCGATCGCCGACGCCAATCCCAAGCGCCCCCCCAGAGCCCCCCTCGCCGATGACCACACAGACAACCGGGACCGGGAGGGTCGCCATGAGGAACATGCTCTCGGCGATCACCTGGGCCTGGCCCCGTTCCTCGGCGCCGACGCCGGGATAGGCGCCGGGGGTGTCGATGAGGCAGATCACCGGCAGGCCGTACTTCGCCGCCA
>JBAWVV010000797.1:0-1672 GCA_037147115.1 Planctomycetia bacterium
AGATGATCGGGAGCCCGCGGCGGGCGATGAGCCTCCTCGACGCCCTCGACAAGCTGTCGTGATCTCCGCCACCGGGGACTCTGCGAAACCCAGGTCAACACACCCCTTGCGGCCCGGGCGACGGAATGATGGGCCGGGGAGAGCCCCGGCGGCGCCCCTCACCGCACGGCGTGTTCGCCACTGACGACGAGGCCGGTATCGTCGATGAGATTCAGATACCACGCTGTCGCTCCGGCGGGGATGACGGCGCTGGCCCGCCCCTCCGTGCCGTCGGCTGCCGGATGCATGGTGGCCGGCTGCGTTTCCCAGAGCCGATCCTGCCACCGGCCGGAGGCGGCGGTGAAGCAGAGCTCCGCGGTGCGGATCGGCCGCCCGCCACGCCACGTCACCCAGGTCTGATTTTCGCCCGTCCCCTGCCCCGTGATCGTCGTCAGCCCCGGTGCCGCGGCGGAGGATGGAACGCCAAGGATCGCATCGGCAAAGGCGCGGATCTCGTCGGGATTCTCCCCCGCGGGGCCGTGGCCGTGGGGCATCCGGACCCGGAGGCAGAGCGTCCGCGGGCCTTTGGGGAGCCGGTAGGAGCGTTGCCAGGAGCCGGGCGGATAGGCGAAGTCGTTGGTGCCGTTGACCCACAGCATCGGCATCTCGGCGCGCGGCAGCCAGCTTGCGGGATCCCACCACGCCGACCACCGCGCTGCCTTCTCCGGCCCCATCTCGGCAAACCGAGCCAGCCAGGCCGAGTCGTCGGCAAGATGGCCGCAGCCGTACACCGGCACGGCAAGGCGGAAGCGCGGGTCGACCCCCGCCGTGAGGCAGGTCAGGTAGCCCCCCCAGGAGATCCCGGTCAGGCCGACGCGGCCAGCATCGACTTCAGGGAACGTGCGCACGAGCGAATGGGCAAGCACGATCGCCGATACCGCCTGATGCGGCCACTGGTCGTCGAGCGGCTCCTCGACCTGGCCGAAGGCCGCATCCCAGCCGGGGGGCCCGCCGTCGGCATGGCGCTCCCAGTTGCCATACGTTCCGCGCGGCACGCACCCGCACAGATCGATGGCGATCGCCGCGTAGCCGCGATCATTCCACACCTTCACCCAGCGTTCGAAGGCCGTCCCGCCGCCGCCATGAACGAGCACCATCGCCGGGAGCTTCGTGCCGGGCGGCGTGGCCGGGGCTCCATACCACGCGAACACGCGGGTCGGTCTCCCCTGGTATTCCGGCCCGGCGAAAAACAGCGGCCTGATCCGCTCATCCCCCTCCGGGCCGACCTGGAAGCCGTCGGCCGGAAACACCTCCGGCACGCGCGCCAGCCGTTCGAGATCGAACGTCGCCACGCCGAAGCGCCCCGCCTGTGGCTCACCTTCGGCGGCGCTTAACAGCGCCGGCAGCGAAGCCGCCATGAGTGCGGCGACGAGTGCGACGCTGCGGTATCGCCGCAGCGCCGCAGGGCACGCGTCTCTCCAGCGGCGGCGTGGCCGTAAGTAAGGGGGGAGGTGGTTTTCACGTGCCGCCCAGTCAAAGGACGGCAACGGCGGATCGAACGTCATGGCTGGCTCCTCATGGCAGCCGAGCCTACCAAGCCACGGGCTCCGCCGCCTCCGGGCCGCCGTCCGCAGAGATTCACTTCCGCTTCTTCGGCAGGTCCTTCGAGCCGGCCACGGTCATGTTGAGGCCG
>JBAWVV010000798.1:0-1671 GCA_037147115.1 Planctomycetia bacterium
GCGGCCAGCCCTACGAGCCGCGAGGAGGGCCCGGGAGCGGGCGGCCGGAAACCGGTAGGCGGGGCCACGGCGAAAGTCTAGCAGGGACAGGATTCGAGCAAACCGGTGTTCCTCAGGTATTACCGGGGGAGCCGGAAGGCACCAACGCGAAATCCAACGCTATCGCAAGGCCACAAGACGCCCCCCCTGCACACACGCTCCTCTGTTCGCAGTGATTGAGCGACTCGAATCCCGGGCGATGCTCGCCGGCGTGGGGCCCGAATCGTGGAGCGCGTCAGGCCTTGCTCCCGCTCCCCTCGGCACCGGGGCACTTTCTCCCAGCGGCATCATTCTCACCTGCTCAAGCCCCGCACCGGGGTCATCTGGCACCTCATCGCATCCTGCCGCAGGCTCTGGCGGCACGACGTCCGGTGGCGATCTTTGACTCTCCTACAGCGGTGGATCTGGGGCTGGAGGCCCGACATCCGGCTCCACCGGTGGCGTGAGCACGGATGGCCCGGCGCTATCGTCGCAATACACCGGCGGATCGGGCGCTGGCCGCATCACGCCATTGGTTTACAACCCCCAGAGCGACGGCCCGCCCGTCTTTCTCTCGGGCGTGTGGACGGGCGATGAGGGGAGCGTGCAGTTCGTCCAGACGGCAGATACCGGGAATCAGGGAACGGGCGAGGGTGATGAGCCTAAGGACGAAAGCGAACCACCAGCGAAATCCTGGTGGGGGTGGTTCATCGGCGACGCCCCCATCAAGGGATCGCTCTGGAAGCAAGGCCCTTCGGATGTGCTTCGCACGGGCGACTACCTCACGCATAACAACGACAAGTCGGCAGTTGAAAGCCTTGAGGACGGCGGTAAGCTCGCCAAGGAAATCATCGACGGTGCAAAACGCGATGGCGCTCTTGCAGGGGCAGGGGCCGTGATCGGAAAGCTAGGTGCCCAAAAAGGCGTTCCCAATGCCAGCACGGTGAAGGGGTTTGGGAACATCGGGAGCCATGGGCCAGTGAGTCCGGCGACCGCATGAGCGGGAGCCGAGAAGTTTCTTGGAGCGGGTTACAAAGAGATTGCCCCCGGAATTTTCCGGTCAGCCGATGGTCTGCGTCAGTTCCGAATGACGCCGCGGGACCTCCTTCCAACTCACGGCAATATCGGGCCGCACGTGCATTTCGAATCGCTGGACAAAGCGGGCAAGGTCATAGAGCATCTGCATCTGCCCGTGCTACCCTAATCCATGTGGAGGCCAGTTATGCGACTCCGGGCAAAAGCAAGCGGTTCAACGGGACAAACCCGGCATTCCGTGGGCACTCTTGTTGATGGAACGCCGATGCCGGTTGAGGATTTGCGGAAGACCGAATGGGTCGAGATATCAGAGGAAGACGGCGCCTATTACCTCTTCCATCTCGACGCCGAAGGTGTTTGCTTTGCCGATACTCGGCACCAAACGCTTGACGAAGCCAAGCAACAAGCAGCGTTTGAGTTCGGAATCGAAGCTAAGGAATGGTCGAAGGCTTAGCGTTCTTGAGGGCAGAATCTACCCAGATTCCATCGGTCCCGGATAAAGCAACACCTTTTCTGTAGATCGCATTTGTCAGTGGCGAGTCATCTGGCTTCCATGTTCAGATAGGCACGTTCATTTTCCCGGTCGTCGCTGATTCCGGCGGCCTGCACGCCTGCTGC
>JBAWVV010000799.1:0-1669 GCA_037147115.1 Planctomycetia bacterium
TCCCGACCCGATCTCGGTGTCGGTAGCGCCACGCGATTCGCTGCCGCGCAGCGCCACGCTTTCGTCGGCAGGGAGGAGCACCCGGCGCGTCGTCGTGATGTTGACGACCGTCGGGCCAATGAGCCGGGCAAGCGTGGTGAACAGCTTCCCGACCGGGGCAAGCTCGCGCACCGCGGCGGCATCGCGGACGGCGGCAAGCTCGCCGCGGACTTTCGCATACTGGATCCGCTCCATCACCCCCGGAGCCGCGATCAGCGCCACGAGGATCACCAGGCCGAGGGCAAGGAGCGCCGTCTGGAGCACCGCGCCGGCCGATCGCGGGGGTGTTGATTGGTCGCTCGTCATCCGGCCGCTCCGCGAGACTTGTCATCAGCGGCCAACGGGTCACCGGCCGCCCCCCTCACCAGATCGATCGCCGTCTTGGTCGCCCGCGCGAGGCGGACCGATCCCGCCCCGCCGAGGCGGTGCTCGCGCCGCGTGAGCGAGTCGGGCCCGACGAGCACGATCTCCACCATCGTCACCTCGGTGCCGTTCCCGTCGCTGCCAGCAGCGCGGACGACCGGCCCGATCGCCAAGCCGTACGACGCCCCCGACTCGGCCCGGCGGCGGGTGGCGAGCTCCGTTACCGACGTCCCGGCGGCCATCCCCGGGAGGACGACGCCACCGAGAAACCTTCCCGCCGGGCCCCGGGCCGCCGCGGCGGCGAGGAGTCCGGCGACCTGTCCGAGCGATCCGATCTCGACGGTGGCGAGGGTCGCGTCGGCGGCGGCGAGGGTGGCAAGGACCGCATCCTCAAGCTCGTCGTCCTCCGTCCCGAAGACGATCCCGCCGAGGCAGCCACGGATCAGCGCCTCAATGGGGGCTATTGCCCGTTCGCAGGCGACGCCATCGGCGCCGCGGGCGGCAATCCGCAGCGTGATCGTCGCCTCGTGGGCGGTGATCCCCACGAGCGGTTCGCGCCCCCGGCGGACAAGATCGGGAAGCATCGCCTCGATCGCGCTCTCCCCGGCGCCGAAGCACTTGATCCGCCGGAAACGGATCGTTCCGGCCCCCGGGAGCAGATTGAGGATCGCCGGGCCGACGGTCGCCTGCCACATCGTGATCATCTCGCCTGGCACGCCAGGAAGGGCAAAGACCCGCGCCGCGCCGGCGGAGCCCGTCCGGGAGAGGTCGAGATCGATGCCGGGGGCCGTTCCTTCGGGGTTGGCGATGATCCGGCTGCCGCGGGGAAAGAGTGCCTGTCGGCGGTTTGATTCGGGCATCGGGGCAGCGCGGCGGGCAAACCGGGATTCGACATCGGCCAGCGCCCCCTCCGAGAGCTCCAGGGGCACCTCGGCCACCCGGGCGAGGACATCCCGGGTGAGATCGTCCGCGGTCGGGCCGAGGCCCCCAGTGACAACAATCACATCGGCCCGTTCCCGCGCGATGCGGAAGGCGGCGATCCCGTCCTCGAGGCTGTCGGTGACCGTCGTGTGGAAGGCGACCGGCACGCCAAGTAGGCCGAGCTCGCGGGAGAGCCACTGGCTGTTGGTGTCGAGGCGCTGCCCGGTCGTCAATTCGTCGCCGATCGAGACGACCTCCGCGCGGAGGCTCAGAGTCATGGCCCCGCGATCCCCTTCGTCCGCCCCGGTCGATGCTCTCATCAGCGCCTCCACGCCCAATCCGGCGT
>JBAWVV010000800.1:0-1668 GCA_037147115.1 Planctomycetia bacterium
CCACCAGGCGGCATCGCACCACAGTCCGACCGACCAGGACCAGGGGTGGCCGATGAACCGGCGGACTAAATCGGGAGGAAGCGCGCCGTCGGCCGTGAGCGTCAGCGGGGCCCCGGGGAGGCGGGCAAGGGCATCGGCGACGAGGATCGTGCCGACGATGATGCGGAACACCGCGAGGCTGCGGAGGTCGAGCGCCGTGGCCCGCCCGACGAGCCGGCGCACCGGGCCGAAGCCGGCGGGGCCCACGCCGCGATCGGCGGCCAAGCATGGTGGACGGTCCGTGGTCATCGGAGGGGCCAGGCACGGGGCGGAAGCGGGGCGCCGTGGCTGTCCGCCGCGGTCTGGTCGTAGAGTGTTTCTTGAAGGAACCGTTCACCGCAACTACAACAACGAACCTGCCGGTCCCGTCCCTGCCCTGTCAGCCGTATTGGAGTTCGAGCCGATGACGACGCACGTTCCGCTGGTGGTTCTCGGGGGGGGCCCAGGTGGGTATGCCGCGGCCTTCCTCGCGGCCGATCTCGGCATGGAGGTCGCGATCGTCGAGCAGGAGGAACGCCTCGGCGGCACCTGCCTGCTGCGGGGTTGCATTCCCTCCAAGGCCCTTCTCCACGTCGGTCGGGTGCTGGCGGAAGCGCGAGAGATGGAGGCCTGGGGAATCGACCTCGGCAAGCCGAAGATCAAGCTCGACGCCCTTCGGGCCCGCAAAGAGAAGGTGATTTCGACACTCACCGGGGGGCTCGGCCAACTTGCGAAGCGGCGAAATGTCCGCATCATCCACGGCACGGCCCGTTTCACCGCGTCGGGATCGCTCGAGGTTTCCGGCGCCGACGGCAGCCAGACGGTGACGTTCGACCACTGCATCCTGGCGAGTGGATCGCGGCCGTCCCGGATCCCGGCCTTCGCGTTGCCCACGCCCAGGGTGATGGATTCAACCTCGGCGCTGGAGCTCGAGGAGATCCCCGACTCGCTCCTCGTCATCGGTGGCGGGTATATCGGCCTGGAGATGGGCACGGTCTATGCCGAGCTCGGATCGAAGGTCTCGGTCGTTGAGCTCACCGACACCCTCCTCCCCGGCGCCGATCGGGATCTCGTCAAGCCGCTCCAGACGCGGCTGGAAAAGCTCTTTGAAGCGATCCACATGAAGACGAAAGTGGTCGGATTGGAGGACAAGAAGAAGGGGATCCTGGTCCGATTCGAAGGGCCGGAGGGGCCGTTCGAGAAGGAATACTCCCGAGTTCTTGTGGCGGTCGGTCGGCGCCCCAATTCGGACGGCATGGGGCTCGAGAACACCGCCGTCACAATCGATGCCAAGGGGTTCGTCCAGGTCGATGCCCACCAGCGGACGAGCGACCCGAAGATCCTCGCCATCGGTGACGTCTGTGGGGAGCCGATGCTCGCCCACCGGGCCAGCCATCAGGGGAAGGTCGCCGTCGAGGGGCTCCATGGCGAGCCGGCGCTGTTCGCACCACGCTGCATCCCCGCGGTGGTCTTCACCGACCCGGAGATCGCCTGGGCCGGGCTCACCGAGCAGGAGGTGAAGGCGAGCGGACAAACCGTCGAGATCAGCCGCTACCCATGGGCGGCCAGTGGTCGCGCCCAGGCCCTGGGGCGGACGGAGGGGATGACGAAACTCCTCGTCGACCCGGAGACCGACACCGTCCTCGGGGT
>JBAWVV010000801.1:0-1666 GCA_037147115.1 Planctomycetia bacterium
GCAGGGCCCCTTGGACAACACCTACGACGCCTCGGAGTGCGCCGTCGGCGGACGCGGCTCGGCGAAAACCTGTGCCCAGTGCCGCTTCTCCGCCTGGCTTGTCGGCGGTGGGCAGGATTTTTGGTGTTTCCACCCGCTCAAGAAGCCGGCCGATTGCCACGCCTGGCCGATCCCCAGCCGCAGCCATGTGTGCGACTTGTTCGTGATCAGTTCCCAGCGACCCTCAAGGAGATCTTGATGCCGATGCGAGATGCGATGGAGTCCGTCAGAGCCTTCCATCACAAGATGAACGTCCCCCAACAGCACACGCCGACGCTGATCCCCGGCGATCGGCGGCTGGCTCAGGACTTTGCGGAGCGACTGTCGAGCCTCTCCTTTCAGGCTCTCGGCGTCGGGACGTTGGAGGGCGATCTTCTGCTCCTCCGGCTAACGCTTGCCCTCGAAGAGCTTTCGGAATGGCTCGCTGCCCACGCCAACGGTGACCTGGTCGCTGCCGCCGACGCCTGGGCTGACCGGGCGTACGTCCTCTTTGGTGATGCCGTCGCCGCCGGGCTCCCCGCCTCGGAGCTCTTCGAAGCTGTCCACGCCTCGAACATGAGCAAGTCCCCGGCGTCGCTCGCCGGCGGCAAAGCCCTCAAAGGCCCGGGCTACTTCCGGCCCGACATCGCCGAAATCTTGAAGCACTCGGGCCGCCGGTGACGTCGGCCCACTATTCCCAAAGGGTTGCCAGCCGGCGGATATTCCCGAGGGTTCGTCGGCGCAGGTGGCCCCGCCCGTCCACGACGATATTCCGGCGGCTCCCGCCGGGGCATTCCCAAGGGGCCGTTTGGGAATAATTTCAGCAGCAAATCGCAATGCACTCTTGGAGCAGTCACCGGAGTGAGCCTACTCTCCGGAAGCGGCGTGTTCCGGTGCCGCAAGCTTGCTTCGGCTCGCCCACACGGAGTTCTCGCCCCGAGCTTCCGGCCAGCGGCCCAGTGGGACAGCGCGTTTCTAATGTTTTCAACGCTTCCCGTAGCCACTCCCGAGGTACGGCATGGTGGCTCGGCGTTTCTACTGTTTTATCCCTTCGCCGAGTCGACAGCCTGAATACCCAGACGGCCCACCGCCCGCTCCTTGAGGCGATGGGCCGCTGGTTTTCGCGGGGTGTCGATCAGCCCTGCATCGACTGCAGATCCAGTGCCGTCTCCCCGTCCAGCTTCCGGTCGACGAAGAAGTCCTGGAAATCCACATAGGCGTCGCAGGAGTTCTCCAGGTCGTATTCCCCGCTGATCAGGGTGCCGAGCCAAGCCTGCGACGACCGGGCTCCGTACTCGTCGGCATGGTGGGTCGCCACTTCACTGGCGAAGTTGAGCAGGTCGTAGACCTTGCAGGACACCGGCAACGTCCGTTGCCGTTTCACCGACAGGGCGTCGGGGTTGGCGAGGCCGTAGAGCTTCGAGACATCCCCTGTCATCCGATGGAACGCGGAGATCAACGGGCTCGAGGCCTCGTAGGTCTCCGCGGCGTCGGCACCAGCCCCAACCCCACCGACGAAGAGCCGTTGAAGGCCGTGCTGTCCCGACAACGCCGCTCCATCCCACCCGAGATGCTTGTGGTAGGTGAGCTTTGCGAGGTGCCGGTAGAGATTTTGAGCCTCCGCGACGCTCGCCCACGACTTCCCCGC
>JBAWVV010000802.1:0-1665 GCA_037147115.1 Planctomycetia bacterium
GTCGAATGCCTCGTCGACTTCGGCCGGGCGAACTTCCTCGTGCCCGTGCCGAGCGTGGCGTCGCTTGTCGATCTCAACAAGACGCTCGAGAACCGCTGCCGGGCGGATCTCGCCCGGCGACTGCGGGGCAAGGATGGCACGAAGGGAGAGAGACTCGAGGAGGAGCGGAGTGCCTTCCTGCCGCTTCCGGCGCAGGAGTGCGAGGCACGGCGGATCACGCAGGCCGAGGCCAATTCGCTGTCGTTGGTGCGCTTCGACACCAACAGCTACAGCGTGCCGGTGAAGTACGCCCACCGCAAGATCACGGTGGTGGCGACAGTCGACGACGTGAAGATGATCTTCGAGGATCAGCTGATCGCGAGGCACCGCCGCCACTGGGGCCGCGAACGCTTTTTCTTCGATCCGATCCACTATCTGGCGCTCCTGGAACGCAAGCCCGGTGCCTTCGACTACGCCCGTCCGCTCGCCGACTGGCACCTCCCAGACTGCTTCGATGTGCTCCGCCGCCGGATGGAGCGCACCTCCGACGGACTCGGGACACGCGAGTTCATCCGGGTGCTCTTGCTCTTGGAGAAGGCGACGCTCGATGAACTCGCATCGGCGGTCGACTACGCCCTCGGTCAGGGCATCGCCGATGCCGACACGATCCGCGTCATCCTGGAGCATCGTCGGGAATCGCCGATCGCGCTCTTCTGCCTCGACAGCCGTCCCCACCTGAAGCTCGTGCACGTCCCGCCGACCGACATCAGCGCGTACGCGTCGCTCCTGGAGACGGAGGTGTCCGTATGAGCAAGACGAAGTGCGCGGTGCTCGTGAAGCACCATCTCAAGGCGCTCAAGCTGCCTACGATGTGTGAGGAGTGCGAGAAGGTCGCCTCGCAGGCTGCGATCGAGAACCTCGATCACCTCGCCTACCTCCAGCGGCTGTGCGAACTGGAGCTGATCGAGCGGGAGCGGCGAGCCGCCGAACGGCGGCTCAAGGCGGCCCGCTTCCCGCAGACGAAGACGCTCGACGAGTTTGATTTCGCTCAGCAGCCCTCGATCAACAAACCGCTGGTGCTCGAACTGGCCAAGGGGCAGTACATCGACGACCGGGAGAACGTCCTGCTCATCGGCTCCAGTGGCGTGGGCAAGACGCATCTGGCGATCTCCCTCGGTCTGGCGGCCTGCGGGCAGGGGCGGAAGGTGCGATTCTTCAGGGTCACCGAGCTGATCACGCTGCTGCTGGAGGCTCGGGAAGAGAAGACGCTCATCCGGCTCCGCAAGCAGATCAAACAGCACGACCTCGTGATCCTCGACGAGCTGGGGTACGTGCCGACCGGCAAGGCGGGGGCCGAGCTGCTCTTCGATGTCCTCTCGACAGCCTACGAGCGGCAGAGCCTGATCGTGACCACGAATCTCCCCTTCGAGCAGTGGACCGAGGTGCTCGGCAGCGAGCGGCTCACAGGGGCCGCCCTCGACCGCCTCACGCACCGCTGCCACATCCTCGAGGCGAAGGGCGAGAGCTATCGACTCAAAGATGCCCGGAGACGGCAACGACGAGCGGGACCGACGGCCTGACAGAACGATCCTTGGAGCAAATGACCTGACGGAGTAGATTCCAAACCCAATCCCAGCGCTGCACTTTTCGGCCGCCGCGCGCTGCACTTTTCAACCGGCGTTCACA
>JBAWVV010000803.1:0-1663 GCA_037147115.1 Planctomycetia bacterium
ACCGATGGCCGCCTGCTTCAAGACCGATCGACGGGATAGATCGTCAGGGTTCTCTGCCGACACGGGTGCACGCTCCTTGAAGGGGATCCGGCCGGGGAAGCGACGGGCCTCTGTCATACACGCGGCCCCCCGCCGGCTCCTACGGCGGTGTCGGCGGGAGCAATGGTCGCCGCTTCCCCCTGGGAGTAGCCGAAGGCGGGGAAGACGAAGTGACTGCGGATCGTGATAATGGTCAGCCCACACGGCTCAAGTCCGCTTCTCACGACTCCGTTCTGGGGGCAATTTCCGGGTAGTGGACCTTCCCATGAGCCTGACCGGACATCCAGAAGGAGCACCATGTACGACCTGATCGGTGACATCCACGGCCACGCCACGGAGCTGGAGCAGATCCTTCGTGAGCTGGGCTATGCCCGACGCAACGGGGCCCACCAGCGGTCAGACCGGAAGGTCGTGTTTCTCGGAGACTTCATCGATCGCGGACCTCAGATCCGCGAGACCCTGGAGATCGTTCGCCCCATGGTGGACGGAGGCCATGCCCTGGCCGTGATGGGGAACCACGAGTTCAACGCCATCGCCTACGCCGCGCCCGATCCCCGCAAGAACGGCGACTTCATCCGGCCCCACAGCGAAAAAAACCAGCGGCAGCACCGGGAAACCTTGCGGCAGATGATCGGCCATGAAGCAGAGTGGCATTCGTATCTGAATTGGTTCCGGAGCCTGCCGATGTGGCTCGATCTCGGTGGCGTGAGGGCCGTGCACGCCTGCTGGGACGAGACCAGGATGGCCGTTGTCGGTGGCGCAACTGGCCCGATTGACGAGGCGTTTCTCGAGCGATTCAGTGCCGACAGCAGCTTCGGGCGGGCCGTCGATGTGATTCTCAAGGGCAAGGAGATGAAGCTGCCGGCCGGCTGCTGCTTTCTCGATAAGGACGGCCACGAGCGAACCGAGACTCGGACGAGGTGGTTTGAGCCAGCCGAGGGACGCAGCTACCGGGAGTACGCTCTGATTGGCGAGGACCGGGAGAATCCAGCCGCGATCAAGGGCGACCGTTGGCACGAACCTGTCAGCCCAGACATCGTCAATGATGCTGTCCCTTACCCGGCAGATCAGATCCCAGTCTTCATCGGGCACTACTGGCTGGATGGGAAGATGCCGCGCAGACAGACCGCGAACGTGGCATGCCTCGACTGGAGCGTTGCCAAGGGGGGCTTTCTGTGTGGCTACGAATGGAACGGAGAGGCGACGGTCTCCGACGCGGCCTTCCGAAGGGTGGCGGCGGCAGGCAGCAAGCCCTGACAGGCCCGCGTGGCACGACCCTGTTGGTTGATTCGTGGCAGAGGCAGGTGGGGTACCGCTTTGGAGAGTCCGTCACATCCTCCCTGGAAGCTTCGGTGCCCCGCTAACAGGCTGTGGCTAAAGTGTTGGCCCGACCGCACGAGGCGGTCGCGAGTGCGTAGCACTCGAGAAAACCGGAGGTTTTCCAAGTGGAAAAAGCTCAGGGATGACTTTTTCCACGGGCAGCTAAGACGAATGTTCGGGAATCCGGATCACGTTCCGGGAGTGTGGAGTCGGGTGAGCCGCTGCTGTCCAACGTGGAAAGCGAACAGCGGCCGTGGGTCATGACAAATCCTGCGTCAGCACGACTCGATACCGTGCCTTGCCA
>JBAWVV010000804.1:0-1658 GCA_037147115.1 Planctomycetia bacterium
GTCCAGGTGGTTCTCGAAAGGTGCTGAATCCGCCTGCGGCCGCCACTCGAGCCCACGCGCGTGCCCCGGCCACGACCCGCGCGGTGTGGACTGCGTTCAACTCTTCTCGAGCAGACCGCTGTAGTTTCGCATCACGAGGTGGCTGTCGATCTTTTGGACGAGATCAAAGGCCACGCTCACTGCAATCAGGAGCCCCGTCCCGCCGTAGAAGCTTGCGATCTGGGCTGGAATGCCGAGGGCACCTCCGACGATCGTCGGAATGACCGCCACGAGCGACAGGAAGCCCGCGCCAACGTAGGTGATCCGCTCCATCACCCGCTCCAGGTAATCGGCGGTCCGCTTTCCGGGACGGTATCCAGGGATAAAGGCGCCGAAGTTCTTCAGGTTGTCGGCCATTTCCTTCGGGTTGAAGGTGATCGCTGTCCAGAAGTAACAGAAGAAGTAGATCAACGCGATGTAGCAGATATTGTAGAGAAACGACTGTCCCCGCATGAACGAGTCGTGCAAGGTCCGCAGGATATCGCTCGTGGGAAACGCATTGCTCAGGTACTGGAAAAGCAACTGCGGAAACAGCAGCAGCGAGCTGGCGAAGATGATCGGCATCACGCCCGCCTGATTCACCCGCAGCGGAAGATACTGGCGGGTGCCCCCATACACGCGACGACCGCGGACGTGCTTCGCGCTCTGCGTCGGGATTCGCCGCTGCCCCTGGGTCATGAAGACCACGCCCGCAACAACACCGACGAAAAGCGCTGCGAGCACGAGCAGCGTCTCGACGCCCATCTTGCCGCCACCACCACCGAGTTCCCACGTCGTATCGTTCCCGAGTTCCACCAGAGCGCTCGGCATTCCCGCGAGAATGCCCGCCATGATCAAAAGACTGATGCCGTTCCCGATGCCGAACTCGTCAATCTGTTCGCCGAGCCACATCAGGAAGATCGTGCCCGCGGTCATCGTCATCACCGCGACGAACTGCCACGACAGCGGGAGCCGACCATCGACAAGAAACGCCGGCGAAATCAACGACTGCTCGCCCACACGCTGCGATGCCAGAAACGCCACGTACGCCCAACTCTGCACGACGCAGATCAGCACGGTGGCGTAGCGGGTGTACTCGTTGATCTTCTTGCGGCCCGCCTCGCCCTCCTTCTGCAGCCGCTCGAGCGGCGGCCAGACGGTGCCGAGGAGCTGAAAGATGATCGATGCCGAGATGTACGGCATGATTCCGAGCCCGAAGATCGTGGCCTGCGACAACTGGCTTGCGGAGAACACGGCCACCGTCCGCAGCAGTTCGCCGATGCCCCCCGACTCCTTGGAGAACTGGTTCATCACGTTGGCGTCGATGATGGGCAGCGGAACCTGCCATCCCACCCGATAGATCGCCAGGAGCCCGAGCGTCAGCAGGATCTTCTGCCGCAGTTCGGGAATCGTGAAAATAACGCGGAGCTTCTCGAGCACGGAATGGACTCCTCCGAGGAATGCGACGGCCGGAAGCCCATACCCTACCCGGCGACTGGCTTTTTCCGCGATGCCTTCTTGACTTTGCGAACCACAGGGGCAGGGCCGGGCAATACTGTGATCGTCCCGCCGGCGGCGAGAATCTTGGCCTTCGCTTGCTCGCTGAAGTGATGCGCCGACACCTTCAGCGCCTTCCCAAC
>JBAWVV010000805.1:0-1651 GCA_037147115.1 Planctomycetia bacterium
CGAAAAGGTCGGGGTGGCGGTTGCCACGAAGCCGGCCGGCGAGTTCTTGGAGGCGGGCGGCGGAGTAGTGCTTGCGGTAGGTGTCGCGGTTGGTTTTCGGGGCCGCTGGGTCGAGGAGGAGATCGCGGCCCTCGGCGACAAACAGGAAAACGAGCCGATAGACGAGGCGGAGAAGCTGCCGGTAGTACTCCTGCTTGTCGAGGGCTCCGGAGGCCAGGGCGGCCTTCAGGGGCTCGTTTTGCGGGCGGGCGAGGAAGCCGCGGCCGAGGGCTTCAATCGCGCGGCGGACGCCGTCGCTCAGCTCGCCGAGGACACGCGTGCCGACGGAGGTGCCCTCGACGTGCCACTGCTCAATGATGCACTGGTGCGGCTGGCCGTCGGCGGGGACGTCGAAGCGGGTGGCGTGGAGGACGAGCCAGAGGAGGCGGAAGTCGGAAAAAATCTGCCCCTTGAAGATGCCCTCGAGGTCGAACTCGGCAAACGCCTGCCGCGTCATGCTCACGTTGTCGCGGAGGAGACGCAGCTGGCGGCCGTTGGAGACGATGGCCCACAGGGCCTCGTCGTTGCGATTCAAAAACTCCTGGGCGAGCGAGTGGGGGGCAGACTTGCTCGCGCCGGTGACGCCACTGGTGCGGCGGTCGAGCGGAACGTTCGCTCCCCCCAGGTGCATCGGCAGATGCTTCCCCTGGTGGGAGACCGGGTAGGAGGAATCGTCGATCACCCGGGCGGTGGGCGTGGCGGTGAGCGAGCCGTAGCCGAGCTCCTGGAAAAGGTAGCGGAGCCACGTTTTGAACGTCGGGGCGGCGGCCGTGTCGGCCGGGTCAGCGGCGGCAAGTTCCTCGGAAAACGCCCGGTGGATGTCGAGGAGACGCGTCCAGCTGCGGGTGATCGCCTCGCCGAGCCGTTCGCTCGCGGCGAGGCCGTAGTCGGCACCCGCGAGGCCCGGGAGCTTTGAGTCTTCAATCGCGACGCGCGATAGCACGTCGGCCGGGAGCATCGGCCCGGTCGTGCGGATGTGTTGAAAGGCGAACTCGCGACGCTTCTTGGCCATGTTCGTCACGCCCCCGCCGGCAGAAGGACGTAGACACCGATCACATCGACAGGCAGCTGCGGGCGGACGTCGTACTTGAGCCCCTTGATGCGGCTCTCGTCGCGGAGCTGGCGATGGAGGGCCAGGAGCACTCCGGCACGCTCGGTGGCGAGGGCCTCGAGGCCAGAGTCGAGCGAGCCGCGGGCCTCCACGACCTTCGGCACGAACGACTCCACCTGGTCGGGGGCGATGTTGGCGTCGGGGGTGGCCGCGAGGAGCGCCTCGGACTGGTCACTCGAGAGCCAGGCGGGATTATCTGGGGCTCCCTCGAAGGCCGTGATGCAGCACTCCTCGGCGAGTAGCTCTCGGGCGTCGCCACTAACGGAGCGGAGGATGTGGTGCCGGAGGCGAACGAGGAGGAGCGTCGTCCGCTTGGCGACAGCCTTCGTGCGGATCGCGCCGCTGCGGGCGGCCTTCGCCGATTCGGGGTCGTCGATCGCCGTGCCAACGAGATGGCTCGCGAGCGTCTCCACGAATGGGTGGGTGCGGCCGAGGAGCAACGTCTTATCGACAATCGGCAACTCGAAGATGGCGGCGAACTTTTCTGGTATTCCCTCCGGC
>JBAWVV010000806.1:0-1650 GCA_037147115.1 Planctomycetia bacterium
ACCGAGGATCTGGTGCCTAGCAACCAAGATGAGCACTTCGGCTGGATGGAAATGATCGTGCCGACCACCTCGGCCCAAGGCTAAGACCTCGCGCTCGTGCAGTGGGCCGTTGAATCGGATGCCAATACGGCGATCACGATTCCGGGAGGCGCTGCAGTCCCCGAGATCAATCCCGCTGCCGGTGCCAGTGCCGCGGCGCTTGCTCTCGGGGGACTTGCGCTTCTCGAGCAGCAGCTCGGCTTCGCCGCCGGTGCGGTTGGCCTCCGCGCCTGGCGGAAGCGCCGTCAGGCTCTCGCCGCCTGATCGCCTGATTGAAATGTCGGCTCCACGGCGGCCCGCGGGGAGGTTTTTCCCGCGGGCCGCTGTCACTTTATCCCGAAGGTTTTTCGCTATGGCCGCTCCCCGCAAGCGCGTGCTCTTGGTCGGCTGGGATGCGGCCGACTGGAAGGTCATCCATTCGCTCCTCGACGCCGGGAAGCTCCCGGCGCTGGCGCGGCTGGTCGCTGGCGGAGCGATGGGGGAGTGCGTCAGTGTTACTCCGTCGATCGCAGCGCTTACCTGGACGACCGTTGCGACGGGATTGCGATCCGATCGCCACGGGATCCTCTCCGACCGCGAGCCCGATCCGGTCAGCGGCGACTGGCGGCGCACTTCCTGCCGCGGCCGCACCGCCAAGGCGCTGTGGAACATCGCCACGCAAAGCGGCCTCTGCTCGATTGTTATCAATCAGGCGGCCAGCCATCCGGCCGAGCCGATCCTCGGGGTGAGTGTCGACGAACGGATTACGAGCGTCGCTGTGCCGCTTGGCGCGGAGTGGCCGCTGCCGGAGGGGTGCATTCATCCGGCGGAGAAAGGCGTGAGCCTCGCAGAGCTCCGCCTCCACCCGCGGGAATTGCCCGTCGAGGAGCTGCTGCCATTCATCCCCGGCGTGGCTTCCATCGACACCTCCAAAGACCCGCGGCCGGGGTGGGTGGCCGATGGCCTCGCCGCCACCGTCACCGTGCATGCGATCGCCACGGAACTCCTCGCGCAGGAAGCCTGGGACTTTGCCGCCATCCGCTACCACCTCCTCGAGCCCCTCTCGCAGGTCTTCATGCGGTATCGGCCGCCGCTCCTCGACGGCATCCCGGAGACGGAGGCCTCCCTCTACGGCGGCGTCGTCGATGCTGGCTACACCCTCCTCGACGCCATGCTCGGGGCGCTTGTCGACATCGCCGGCCCCGAGACGACGCTGATCCTCGTCTCTGATCACGGCTTTCAATCAGCGGCCGGGCGGCCGAAGCCGGGCGTTGCGGTCACAAGCCCGCTGGCTTGGCACAGTCCGCTTGGCGTCGTTGCCATCTCTGGCCCGGGAGTCCGCCCCGATCAGCTCATCCATGGGGCAAGCCTGCTCGACATCGCCCCCACGATCCTCTCGCTCCTGGGGCTGCCGATCGGCGCCGACATGCCGGGCCGGATCCTCGCTGAGGCCTTTGAAGCGCGGCTCCAAGCCGATCGGATCGCGTCGTGGGAAGCGGTCGAGGGAGCCTGTGGCCGCCATCCCCCCGATGCGGTTGAGGATCCCTGGCAGGCGCGCGCTGCCATCCGCGAGCTCCTCGCCCTTGGCTACAGCGAATCAAACCCCCTCGAGGAGGCCGAGCACGCCGCGGC
>JBAWVV010000807.1:0-1645 GCA_037147115.1 Planctomycetia bacterium
AGCGAGGGGTCGCCCGTGCCCCGAGAGCCGGTCTTGCCGGCAAGCGCAGGATAGGGGGGCGAAAGCGCAGGCGGCACGGAGAGAGCCGAGGCCACGGATGGCAATCCTGTTCGGCACGGCGAGTGCAGCATGGCAGCCAGAAGTGGAAGTCCGAAAGGGATTCGCCTCTCCCGCACGGGCAGGGCGGCTGCATGCCGCGTGAACGGGCATCAGAGTGGGTCTTATGATCCCGAGCGCGCATGAGCGAACCCCGCTGGTCTCCAAGACCGCGGCTCCGCCGGCGCAGGCTACTATCGTGACTTGATGAAGGCCTCGAGTTCCTTCAGGCTGGCGAGGCCGATGAGGTAGTACCAGACCATCTGGTACATCGCCCTGTTCGGCCTCTCGCCCGTGTAGATCAGAATCAGCATGCAGACGATCATGGCACAGTACGCCTGGATCTCGACGCCGTTGTGCTTGTCGGAGAGAAGATGTCGGCAACCGAGGAGCTGCTTGAACGTGCGGAAAAACATCTCGATGAGCCATCGCAGCCGATAGATCTCCGCGATAAGCTCAGCCGGCAGATCGAGGCGGTTGGTGGCTAGGCGGAGAACTCCGTCGCACTTCGGCCCTTTCATCCCGCGGTAGCTCTCGTGTGGCTTGACCTCGACGCAGATTAGCCGCACGGGGTGATCAGGTCGCGTGCGGTGGCGTGACTTCCAACCCAAGTCGACGATCTCGTCGCTGATCACACGGGCGGCTTGATCCGCTTCCGTCAATTCATTGACATGCTCGACCACGGTCGCGGTTCCATCGCGCACTCTGCAAACGTAGCTGCTTTCTGCGGCGTTGATCACGTTCCAGAGCCCGAACTTCGCGTATCCGCGATCGATGACATAGCAGCGATCGGATTCGACTGTTCGCTCCAATTGGGCTCGCTCGTCGGCTTCGCCCTTGGGATTCGCTGGCGTGGCATCCATCCGCACGGCCTTGCCGCTGAGCACCTCGAAATGCGTGTGCAGTCGGTAGGCAGAGAGTCGCTTGCCACCAGCTTTCGGCGTCCAAGAAAGCTCCGCAACTCGCTTGACAGTCTCGATGACTGTCCCGTCGACGGCCGTGATCCGCTGGTCCACAGCTGCAAACCGACCACCCTTCTTGCTCTGGATCGTGTGCCCGAGTTCCGCCGCGATCTCCTTGAGCGGCGCCGGATCGAAGATCGCCACCGACTCCGAGAGCGATCCCAGTGATGCCCGACTGACGCCAAGGCGCTTGCGCACCTTGTCGAGAGCGCTGGCCCGCTGGAGATCACGAAGGCTCTCGATCGCAGGACTGAACAACTGCATCAGGATCAGTGAGCAGTACTGATCCATGAACAGCCGACGATTGCCGGCGGTGTCCCGCTCAGTCCCCACCTTGCGAAGCCGCGACAGCAGAGGACGAAGCTTCCGCAGGTACTTCAGTCCCTGAACATCCTGATCGTGGATCTCGCGAGGCGCGGCCATAACGGGCACAATAACGCCCCGCCCTCTATCGCGCAACTCCCTGCAGATCGCCTAGTTTACCTGCTCGCTGATGCGCAAATCTCGTGCCGAACAGGATTGCCATGGATGGCCGGAGCGAGCTCGGCTGGGGGCACGGGCGACCCCGAAGCGCCCCCATCGAGGCC
>JBAWVV010000808.1:0-1645 GCA_037147115.1 Planctomycetia bacterium
TCCATGGCGATCTTCCCCCCGGCCGCGGCGTGACGCCGATTGCCGATTTTTTAGCGGCAATCCGCGACACCGGCTACGACGGCACGGTGAGCATCGAGCTTGAGTTCTCGCCCGAGCCAGAAAAAATCGTCGAGTGGGTCGCCGAAGCCCACGACGCAACCGAGAAGATCCTCGCCGATCTCGGCTGCCGCCCCGCCCGGCGCCGCTGACCCCTCCAAGCGAACAGGGATTTCCGCTCGTGCCATTCCCTCCCCCACGCCACCGTGTCAGCGCCATCGCGGCGGCAGCCGCGATCGTTCTCGCGGCGGCGGGCCTCGCCCTTGGCGCCGACACCCCCGACTTCGTCCGCGACATTCGCCCCCTCCTCGAGCGGTCGTGCCTCGGGTGCCATTCGGGCGAGGAGGCGAAGAGCGGGCTGCGGCTCGACATCCGTACCGAGGCCTTCCGCGGCGGCGACGGCCATGGCGCGGCGATCGTGCCGGGGAAATCGGCGGAGAGCCTGCTTGTGCGTTTTGCGCGGGGCGATGAGCCCGAGATGCAGATGCCACCGGCTAATGCGAACGTGCCGCGGCTCTCCCAGGAAGAAGTGGCGATCCTTTCCGCCTGGATCGATGCCGGAGCGCTGTGGCCTGAAGGGATCGACCGGGCAAGCCTCGTCGATCGGCGCGATCACTGGGCCTTTCAGGGCGTCGTCCGCCCCGCCCTCCCGGCCGTGCGCGACGGGGACTGGCCACGCAACGACATCGACCGCTTCATCCTCGCCCGGCTCGAGGCCGAAGGGCTTTTTCCGGCGCCCGACGCTGACCGGGGCCAGTGGCTGCGGCGCGTGACGCTCGATCTGGCCGGCCTCCCGCCGACGCCCGAGGAGATCGACGACTTCCTGGCCGACGTGGCTCCCGGCGCCTACGAGCGCGTCGTCGATCGGCTCCTCGCCTCGCCGCGCCACGGCGAGCGGATGGCCCAGCACTGGCTCGATGTCGTCCGCTATGCCGACACCCATGGCTACGAGGTCAACACCGAGCGGGCCAACGCCTGGCCCTACCGCGATTGGGTCGTGGCGGCCTTCAATGCCGACATGCCCTACGACACGTTCGTTCGCCGTCAGCTCGCCGGCGACGCCGATCGGGACGATGCCGCGACCGGGTTCCTCGTCACCGCCGCCGTCCTTCTCCCCGGCCAGATCGGCGCCGACGACGTCTCGAAACGACTCGCCCGTCAGGATGCCCTCAACGACATTCTCATCAACACCGGTGAAGCGTTCCTCGGCCTCTCGATTGGCTGCGCCCGCTGCCACGACCACAAGTTTGATCCGCTCTCGCTCCGTGATTACCACGCCCTCCAGGCGGTGTTCACCGGCGTCACCTACGAAGACCGCGAGCTCCGTTCCGCCGAGGCCGACGCCCGCCGCACCGAAATTGCCACCCACCGCTCGGCGCTTGCGGCGCTCGACGCGGCGCGGACGGCGCGCGCTTCGTCGACGCGGCCGAGCGCGCCCGCCTGCTGCGCGGCGTCGCCTCGGTGCTCCTCCTCGACGAGAGCGGCCCGGCGCTGGTGCGCCCCGACGGCACGCGGATCTCGCTCGGCCGACGCCGCGTGCTCGCGCCGCTGCTGCGCGCGCTGGCCACGCGCGCCGGCGAGCCGCTGG
>JBAWVV010000809.1:0-1645 GCA_037147115.1 Planctomycetia bacterium
GCCAAATGCTCGATAGGACGATTGGCACAGTGATGGAGGTAGACGAGACCGGCGATTACGTCCCCGCAGAGACTGCGTTCGAGTGTCGGGCCGCCGTCCAAGCCCGAGGCGGCGATGCGGCGGGTGATCGTGATGGGGACCTCGATCTCGCTTTTTGCAGGAAGAATGCCGATCTCGACGACCAGGGCCGAGAGCTCATATTCAGGGTGTTCCTGGAACGTGAATCGGCAGTCCTCGGCAGCAATCAAGCCCTTGTTTACGAGTCGAGCAATGATCGTAGTCGATTCTCCCGGGGCGAGATCAGGAATTCGGGACGGAAGGCTGAACTCGACGACCGGCGCGGGGACATTTGTCTCGAATGTTGTCTCAAGATGAATGTTGTAGTTGTCGGCAATCTCCGTTGGCGTGACGGTCCAGGCGTACGACACAGTCTGAAGCGGAATAAACGCTTCAACGGCGTTGGCAATGCTGGCATGGATTGTCACGGGCTGACGGTATTGCCCATGCTTCGGTGCCTGCACGTCGATCACGTAGATCGCCTCGGGTACCCCGGTGAACGTGGCCCGCCCGTCAGCGCCGGTTGTCGCCTCGGCGATCACCTTTGAAGAGTCGTAAGGATCCAGCAGCGAGACACGCGCTCCAGCGACCAGTGGCGTGTTGGCGACGTAAAAAGTGTTCTCGTCCTGGACGCTTACCGTCAGATCGCCAATCGCATCGGAGATCGCTCGGAACATGAACGGCACGGAAACCCCGTCGGAGCCGGTCGAGATACCGATCGTACCTGTCCAGGCCTCAAGCGGCGCATCGGCGGCGGGTGAAAGCGCTAGCGTGACCCGCATCGTCGCCCCGACCGCGAGCGGCTGGTGGGCCGCCGGCGAGACGACCCGCATCCAGTCGAAGTCGGGGAGATTGAAGAAGACATCGGTGGCCTGAGCACCGCCAAGGTTCGTTACGTCGAAGGTGACGAGCGTCTGCTCACCACGGAGCATTCCGCGCTCGAGGAGCCCGATCGACGACACGAGCCTCGGCTGGAAGGGAAGTACGGTGACGTTGAGCGGAAAGGAAAACTCGGCCCCCTCGGCGCTACGAATGCGGAGGAAGGGATGGCTCTCGGCCGGATCGGCACCGGACGACGTCACCGTGAAGGAGAGCGGCATCGAGGCTCCGGCGGCGATCGACGCGGCGATCGAGGAGTCGATCGTCAGGTTGCCAGGGAGTTCGACGGCCTCCACCGTGACGCCAGTGAGCGGCAGGTCTCCGAGGTTCGTGATGGAGAGCGCTCCTGTGACCGGGCTGCCCCCAGTGACCGTCGCGTTGAAAAAGGCATAGTTCGCCCGCATCCCGTAGATGCGGAACGAATCCTGGACGACGTCGTGGGTGATGCCGGGGTGGTCGGCGCACACCGTGTAGCTGCCTGCCTCGTTCGCCAGCGGCTGGAAGACCGCGGTGTAGGTGCCGTCAGCGCCGGTGACCGCATCGACAATACGGCGCGTCCCCTTGACCGTGACCCGCACCGTCACCGGTACCCCCCCGGCGGCCGTACCCGATTCGGGATCGAAAGCCCGGCCGGTAATCGTCACCGCTGCCCCCTGAAGAGAGACGTCGACGGCCACGCTCGCGGTGGCCCGGTAGGCGGCCGACACAG
>JBAWVV010000810.1:0-1640 GCA_037147115.1 Planctomycetia bacterium
GCGCCGGTGGCGATCACGTAGCCCCCCAGAAATGCATTCGTCGTGGCATGGGCGACGATCGCGTCGGAGAGCCGGCGGCGGTGGTAGAGGGCCAGCGCGAAGGCCAGCCCGGCGAGCGTCGCCCGCTGCCAATCCGCGCCATGCATGACGCCGAAGGCGAGCGACGAAGCGAGGAACGACAGCCAGGTGAACGTCCCCACCGGCACGCGCTCGATGTCGTCGTCGATGAGGCGACGGGGGAGGAATCCGCGGAACGCCAGCTCCTCCGCGATCGGCACCGTGATCGTGTATCCGGCCAGTCGGAACAGCAGCCAGAGCAGGGCCCAGGGCTGGCCCAGCTGCTGGGCCGGATCCATGGCGGCGACCTTCTCCGCATCCTCCAGACCGTCGGCGGGAGCAAGCGCCATCCAGACCAGGAACGTGACGACCCCGATCCCGATCCCCACCACCGAGAGCGGTTGGGGGCCGGGGCGGTAGTGCCGCCGCAGGCACCAGAGCACCGCGGCGACCGCGATCACTCGGAGCGGATAGAGATAGTTGAAGCCACTGGTAAAGGCCTGTGTGAGGATCGTGACGGCGGTGAGAACGAGGAACGGGAGGAGGCAAGCGACGGCCGAAGGCCCATGCGTGACCGCGGCCTCGCCGTCGGTCACCGCTGCCGCAGCCGACGCTGCGAGCGCTGCGCCAGCGGGGCTCGTCGCCTCCCCCACCGGCAGGCCGACATCATCAGCCGGAGCTCGGATCGAGAAAAACGACATCTGCTGAGCGGCCCAGATTGTCCCCAGCCCGACGATGAGAAACGAGATCCAGCCCGCCTGCGAGTGGAATCCGTCGACGGCGATCTTGGGATCGATCCAGATGCCGACGAGGATCAGGGCGGTGATCCGCACCGCATTGGCCAGCCAGATGATGCCGATGCCGATCGGAAACAGGAGGAACGATTGCGGGAAACGGTGGATCTGGCGGAACCACCACAGGTAGCCCCCCAGCAGCATTGAGATCAGTCCGATCCCCTGGAATCCGCCGCAGGCTTTCTTGATCTCCACCTTGAAGGCGTCGGTCCCGATGACGAAGGGTTCGGGTCTGATGACCGGAGCGCCGGCGAACGGGGCGAGGAGGGTCTCGACGAGATCGACCGTCGTTTTCCCGGTGTACGACCAGAACAGCCCGGTGAACCGCTCGACATAAGAGGAAGCCCACAAGATCGCCGTGACAAAGGCTGCAAAGCCGACGAAATATGGGACTTGAGCGAGCCTCGGCACCCACATCGCAAGGGCCGACAGGCCCCAGACCGCCGCCACCGCCATCACGAGCAGGAACTGCCCCCAGTGCCCCAGCGCCGGCTCGATCCTTCCGCCGGCCATCCCCCACAGGCAGGCCACGAGCGCGGCCGATGACAGGCCGTTCCACGCCAGGATCGGGCGCGACAATCGCGAATCCCTGTACTCCGCGGCGTGGTTCCTGACATGGTTCAGGAGCAGCACGACGAGGGCCAGGAGAACGATCCGCCAGCGATTGAAGCCGGTCGATTCGAGGACATCAGCCCGCAGGGTGGCGATCGGACCATGGAAGCAAACAACCATCACGGCCATCTCGAGGATGACGATCGCCGCACGGCCACAGAACGCCCACCATGGGGG
>JBAWVV010000811.1:0-1640 GCA_037147115.1 Planctomycetia bacterium
GCGTAGTAGGTGGTTGGAATCCGGGTCCTCCCCGGCTCGGTCAGTTGCAGACCGTGGGTCGTCGCCCCGTGAACGAGGAGCCGATGGCGCTCGCGGGAGTCGCTCGCCGCCGGTTCGATCACCTCGAGCGTCCCGTAGAAGTTGCGGATGCGGACGATTCCGCGGTCGCCCGGATCCCCGGTGAGGAGGAGAAAGGCAGTGCCGGCAGCCCCGGCGAGGAGCATCAGAAAGCCCCCCGCCGCCGGCCGCCAGGGGGGATCGAGCCGACGGTGCCACACGTCACACAGGCAGGCGAGGAAGACGAGGACGAAGCCTGCCACCCACGGGGCGGCGGTGGGGAGGAATCGGGCCGCCTCGGAGGTGAACGTGCCGCCGTCGTTGCACAGGCTCCGGAGCCACGGCACCGCTGCCACGCCGACGAGCGTTCCCAGGCCCGCGGCCAGCGGGATCGCCCGGCTGTGGTGTCGAAACGACAGGGCCCCGAGCGCGACCAGGAGCATCCACAGTCCGGCCGGAAGTTCGTGGTCGTCGTTGAACAAGCTCGGGGCGACAACGGCCACCGCCAAGCCGCCGATCGCTCCTCCGGCGGCGATGGCGAGGAAGTAGCGGGTGAGGTGACGGGGGGCGGGCCGGAGCCGGTAAAGCTCGCCGTGGCAGACCATGCAGGTGACCAACAGCGTCGCGAGATGCCCTGCCAACTGGAGCTTGAGCGGGGCGGAGTTGCCCTCCGCCAGGATCTGCCAGGTGACGACGACACCGAGCGCGGCGAGGGCCGTGAACGGCCCCCGGCGGTACCAGGCGGCTCGGTCGAAGGCGACGATGAACGTCACCAGGTAGATCCCCAGCGGCAGCACCCACAACAGCGGCATCGCTGCCACGTCCTGGCACAGCCGGGTCGTCGTCGACACCAGGAGCACCGACGCGATCGCCGGGAGTGCCACCCAGAGCATTCCGTCGCCGGCCTGTTCGTCTTCAAGCCCGGCGTCGACAGCCCCGTTTTCGAGCTCCGCACGGCCAGTGCCCGTCCATACCCGCGCGGCACAGGCCGCACACGCCGTCGCGAAGCAGGCCAGGCCGATCGACCAGGCACCGGCCTGGGCTGCACGCGTCAGTCGCGGCTCGACCACCGTCGGATAGGCGAGGAGGGCGAGGAGCGAACCAACATTGGAGAGGGCATAGAGCCGGTAGGGCGACAGGCCCGGGTGGACCAAGCTGAACCACCGCTGGAGGAGCGGGCCGGTGGCCGAGAGGACGACAAACGGCAGGCCGATGGTCGCCGTGAGGAGGAGGAGGATCGAGGCGACGGGGTCATCGCCGGGGCGGGGGCGCCAGCCTTCCCCTGGGGAGATGGGGAGGAAGGCGAGGGCCACCGCCAGACCAACGCCATGAACCAGCGCCTGCCGCCGCGGCGACAGCCAAGTCGTGAGGAGGTGGGCATAGGCATAGCCCGCCAGCAGCACGCCCTGGAAGAAGAGGAGGCAGGTCGTCCAGACGCCGGGACCACCGCCATACCAGGGGAGAATGTACTTCCCAACCAGCGGTTGCCCGATGAAGAGGAGGAAGGCCCCAGTGAAAATCGCCAGCGCGAACGGCAGCACGGAGAGCCCCACACGATCCCAGACCACCACACGATCCCAGAC
>JBAWVV010000812.1:0-1635 GCA_037147115.1 Planctomycetia bacterium
CGGGGCGATGTGCGTGGAGGTGCCGTCCCGCACGGCGACCTCGACGCCATCCCAGCCGACCTCCGCCACGAGGTCGGCGGTGGCGTCAAAGGAGAGGTCGATAAACGGCTTCGTGAAGCCGATGAGCGGAAACGACCGTGCTTCTGGAGTCTCGGCCGCAGGAGCCTCTGCTGCCGGCAGCCACCGCCCCGCCGCTCCGGCGAAGACTCCGGCGGCCGACGAGGCGAGAAACACTCGGCGCGATGAGTTGCTCATGAGAAACGTGGCCCCAGGCGCCTCCGCCATCGCATCAAACCGGCGAGGCCCGCCGTGGCGAGCGCGGAAATGGCGAAGGTGGACGGCTCCGGGACGACTGTGATCGTCATCGCCGTGGCTGATGTGGTCCGCTGCCATGACAGGCCGTCGCTCAAGGTTGGGTAGATCACGGTTCCGAAGTCGTCCGAGAATTGCCCGTATTGGAGAATCTCAAAACTATCTCCGAGCGACGGCACGAAACCGTTGTAGAACACCACGTTGAGCGCGTCACCACCGAGGGAGAGCACACCAGAATCAACCACGCAGTCATATTGGGTGCCGGCTTGCAGGCCGCCTAACTCGATCAGCAGCGACGAGGCGGACGAAAACGCTCCATTGGTCAGGTTCGTGATCGCAGGGGAGTTGCCGGGGGAGTAGGTGCCATCGAAGACCACGTTCTCGAAGGAACCGATGCCCGACACGGTGGAACCCGCGGCAAAGACGATCTTCTGCCCGGTTATAGAGCCGTCGCCGTAGACGTCCCCTTGATTGACGAAGTTACCGTAGACCGTGCCACGCCCGACGAGATTTTTACCCTGCTCGAGCAGAATTCCATTGGCCGCCCGAAGTGTCCCGCCCGCGGAGACATCGCCCAGTTGCGTGAGTGACCCGAGGACGGATTCGTTACGGTCGAGAAGTTCGACTTCGTTCGCGTTGACGTAGAGTTCGCCGTCGGAATGAAAGCCGGCATAAGACGACAAATCTCCGGCCGTACGTTTTCCACCATCTGCTTCGATGCGTGACCCGTAGACGGCGGATACACGTCCCGATACCGCACCCGCCCCCGGTGATGGGTACGTGCAATAGCAGGTCCAGAAGGTGCCTCAGTTCGCTCTCGCGGCCAGGTAGCCCACAAAAATTCCTCAGATCGAGTGGCCCCAACGGGGGGCGTCAACGAACAGGCATGACCACGTGGAGTCTTACTCCCGTCGCTCCCAGTCGGAGCTTTTTGAATGTGGTCTGAAGGCGTTCAGCCCCGAGCGGCGGGATTTGCCACAGGTTGAAAACCTGTGCTACGTGGCGGAGTGTTCGGCACAGGTTGCCAACCTGTGCTACGGGGGACAGCGAGGGGCTGCCCGTGCCCCGAGCGGCGTGCTAGCACGAGTCCGGGGCCTCTCCCCGCCGTCCGAAATGCCTGACGGAGCGGCCGCGGTGGCCTGATTGCCCACACAATCACCGGGGTTTCGTGTCCGGGCTCAAAATCGGCTATTTTCAGCATGGCACACCAAAAGGATTCGCCCAGGCACGCACGACTGCGGGCCCGGCGGCCGTCCCACGCCGGCACGAAGCCGAGCGCCGCGGGACGGCCGGGGCGGTGAGGAGCACTTGATGATTTCGTTT
>JBAWVV010000813.1:0-1623 GCA_037147115.1 Planctomycetia bacterium
CCAAACAGCTGTCATGAGATCCGCAATCGCCAAGACACGCCGTCGGTCCGGGGGCGGCTTTACGCTGATCGAACTTCTGGCCGTGATCGCGATCGTGGGCACACTGATCGGCCTGCTCGTGCCGGCGGTGCAGCAGGCCCGACAGGCTGCCGCCCGCAGCCAGTGCCAGAGCAATCTTCGGCAGATCGGTATCGCGATGCTGAGCTATGCCGATGCCCGTCGCGGGTTTCCATTCGCGTCCGGCCGGCCGCGGCCCGGCACTGTGGCCCATCTCGAGGGCGCGGTGGAAACCGGCATCGACTACATCCGGCCCCAGTCGTGGGCCATCGCCATCCTGCCATACATCGAGGAGGGGGCGTTGGCAAACATGTACGACTCTTACTGCCTGGCCTGTCCTCCCGAGAGCCAGGAGGAAGACATCGTGGCCGCCAGCATCAGGATCTACAACTCCGGCTCGATGGTGAAAGGTGCCGTCGATTTTGCGGCGCTCATTGGTCCCGGGCCCGCTTCTCCCGATCCGGCCCATCGTCTCGACGGTTGGTTCTACAGTGCGAATCCGCCGACGGCCGACTTTAGCGGCGCCCTCGTCCCCGAGGGCCTCGGCTGGAACGACGCCGCCGGCGCCTATACGACATCCATTCGCAACAAGCCGATTCGGCTGGAGGATGTCACCGATGGCCTGTCCAACACGCTGTTCCTCGCCGAATGTGGCGACTACACGGTCGATGGCGGCAGAACCTGGACGCAGTCTCGCTATTCGTGGCCCTACTTTTCCGACGTCGGCCGCTATACGGGCCTGGGAGCGGGCGTCGGAGCTTCCTCGCTCGAGACCTCGCTCAAGCCGCGGTCGCGGCTGTCGGGAGGCGTGTTCCAGGCACTGTCTGGTGACGGTGGAGTACGATCCGTGGCCGAGGGTATTTCAGGCACGCTCCTGCAGTCGCTCGCCAGCCGTTCGGGCGGCGAAGTCGCCCTCATTCCATAACCCTGATCTTCTGGTCAGCCGTCTTTTTCATGGTATCAGCGTTTCGCTCGGGGTACCTTGACGGGAGCCGCCTTGACCGGGGGCGCCTTGACCGGAGGAGCTTCGAGGTAGGCCGCGAGGCAGCATGTGATTTCGCGCACCAGCGCCGGGATGGTCATCGGCACACCGCTGACTTCCTCGCCGTCAAACATCATCTGCTGGGCGAGCGCCGCGTACAACATCCGCCAGGCCACGTCGATCGCGGTCGCCGGACTGGCATGGGCGATCTCCTCGCGGTGGCTCAGCATGAGCGTGGTGAAGATGCCGGCGAACACGGCGTTCGCCCGGATGCCCTGGGCCCGCAGGTTCGGGTCGGCCGAACGGTGGAGGACGAAGAAGCGGGCTGAATTGCGGTATTCGTGCGCGGCAGTGAAGAGGTGCGAGAGGAACACCTCGAGCGCGCCTGCCAGAGTTTTTTCGTTGCCGGCGGCTGCAACCGCCACATGTGCCGCGCCTCCGAGCCGCAAGAGAAACCGCTCGTGCATGGCTTGGAGCAGGCCGTCGCGGTCGTCGAACCGGCCGTAGAAGCTCCCGACCGATGTTTTCGCACGCGTGACGACGGCTTCCACAGTGAGGGCGTTATCTCCGCCCTCTGCAAAAAT
>JBAWVV010000814.1:0-1622 GCA_037147115.1 Planctomycetia bacterium
CTTCCTTACCCCTTCCGGGATGGTGGCAGAGAACAGCATGCTCTGCCGCTTCTCGGGAAGTTTGGACAGGATGAAATCGATGTCCTCGATGAAACCCATGTCCAGCATGCGGTCCGCTTCGTCCAGGACCAAAAATTCCACCTCGGACAGGTCCAGGGTCTTCCGGTGCAGATGGTCGATGATGCGGCCGGGCGTTCCGACGACGATATCGACCCCTCTCTTCAGGTGTTTGAACTGTTCGTCGATGGAGCGTCCTCCATATATCGCCAGGATGCGTACGTCGTCCATGAAGTTCGACAGCTTCCTTATCTCTTCCGATACCTGGACGGCCAGTTCGCGGGTCGGCACAAGGACGAGACCGCGTGGCGAGCCTTGGCGGGTGCGCTCGTCGCTCTTGGCGAGTGCGGTGACGAGCGGGATGGCGAAGGCGATGGTCTTACCACTGCCGGTCTTCCCTCGGCCGAGCAGGTCGCGACCGGCGAGCGAGTCGGTGAGGGTGATGGCCTGGATGGGGAACGGGGCGGTGATGCCACCGGCAGCGAGCGCTGCGACGATGGGCGCGGGGACACCGAGGGACGCGAACGTACGCGTCGGCTGAAGGTCTGACATGGGGGCTTTCTGTGTAGGGGTGGCCGTGGATGCACTGATCCCGAACAAACGGGGGGCCAACAACCCTGCACTCGACCTCTGCAGCAACCGTGCTACAGGTGTGGCAGGTTACCAGGTATGGTCGCCAATCATGGAGATCTCACTGAATGGCAAGGTGGCGCTGGTCACGGGCGCATCGAAGGGTATTGGCAAGGCGATCGCGGCGACGATGGCGGCGTCTGGTGCAAAGGTGATGTTGGTGTCACGCAAGCTGGAGGGTTTGCAGGCTGCGGCAGCGGAGATGACCGGCGAGGTCGACGTGTATGCCGCCAACGCCGGCGACCTCGACGCCGGCAAGGCAGCCATCGCGGCGACGATCGAACGCTTCGGTGGGCTCGACATCCTGGTGAACAATGCCGCCACGAACCCGTACTTCGGTTTCACCCTGGGGGTTGACGAAGGACGCTTCGACAAGACGTTCGATGTCAACCTGCGTGGCCCGCTGTTCTGGATTCAGGCTGCGTGGGAGCAGGCGATGAAGGAATCCACGGCGAACGGTAAGCCCGGCGTGATCATCAACCTCGCGTCGGTCGGTGGTCTGCGGGCCGAGTTCGGGCTCGGCGTCTACAATCTCACGAAGGCTGCCATCGTGCACATGACGCGGCAACTTGCCGCCGAACTCGGCCCCACCCGTGTCGTCGGCATCGCTCCCGGTCTGGTGCAGACCGACTTCGCGGCGTACCTCGTCGACAACTTTGGAGAGAAGCTCGCCGAGCAACTGCCGACCAAACGTCTTGGCGTTCCGCAGGACGTCGCCAACCTTGCCGTCTTCCTGGCATCCGACGCCGCATCGTGGATCACCGGCGAGACCTACGTGATCGATGGCGGCGCTGGCGTACGGATCGGCGGCAATCCGTTCCTTGATCCCCTCCATCACTGCCGCCAGCAGCTTCACGCGGGGGTGCTGAACGAACGCCGGGGGATCGAGCTCTTGCTTGAGGCGTCTCACCTCGGCTTTGAGCTCGGTGTATTGC
>JBAWVV010000815.1:0-1620 GCA_037147115.1 Planctomycetia bacterium
GTTGGGCGGGCCCCCGATCCCCCCACCAACGGCGTTCGAAGGTGGCGTGAACGCGGTTGTATGGTTGTTTTTATCGGTCTATATCCTGCCGATCCTTCCAATCGTCGTCTGGATCGCCGGGGCTGTAGCTTACAAGGGGTACAAGAATCTGCCCTTCATGAACGAAGGCCCCAAGACGCTCGCTCTCTTTCTGATCCTCGCCGTAACTGCGATGCTAGCAACTCTCTGCAGGTTTATGCTGTAGGCGAGGAGGTGACGGCCGTCGACAACTTATTACTCCTTATCCTCGCTGCACTTGTGATCTTGTACCTGGTCTCCCTGGTGTACCGCTTCGTTGTCTTGATCACTGCGGTCGCAGCCGACAACGCCAAGTATTATGCCCCCGTTCAACGGGGGGCTGGAAAGGGGAAGTTCTTTCTGGACGAAGATGAATGAGGCGGAGGAAGCGATTGGGGGGCTGCGGCGAGGAAAGCGGACGCTTTTCGGTTCAGACCGCGGATGGACGGCGGGCTTTTCCATGCTCTCTCGCGGGGGCATCGACGCAGTGTCTCGGAGTGGAGAGCGAGCATCGAAAGCAGGGCGGTGAGCAGGTCGCCAAGCCTTCGTACCTAGCGAAGGGGGAGTAAGCCGGGATTTCCCAGATGAAAGTTTGCACCCCGCAGTCGCGCTGCGCGATGGCCGCGTCAGCCCGTCGCCAGGGGATTCATCCATCGCAGGCCTGGAAATCTGGCGAAATCGGAGTCGTTGGAATGGACCGTGGCCTGCAACTCCACGGCGATCGCGGCAATGTGGGCATCGGTCAAGAGCGCCGAGACTAGCGTCCCTGACTGGGCGAACGACGCGAGGATATCGAGATGCCGTGGGCCTGGCTGAATGGGATCGACCGACGGCAGGGCCAGCCACGACCGGACGTGGGTCAGTGCCAAGCCCGAAGTCATCGGCTCTGTCATGACGCTGCGGCTGGTCATGATGCGGAGGAACCCGACCGACACGACCCAGGGAAGGCCGACGGGCTCGCGGCGACCGAGCAATCCCTCCCACCAGGCGCGGGCCTGGGGGTGGTGGGGGGCTTTCGAGTCGTAGGCATACACGAGCAGGTTGACATCCGGGACGATCATGACGCGGATCCACCAGAAGAGTGGAAGCGGAGAAAGTCCTCGGTTTCGAGGTCGTCGACGAGCCGATTCAGCCCGGCCGCATCAATGCCGGGCCGCAGTCCGCAGGCCTGCGGTTCAACGACGAAGGGTGTCGGCGTCGCGTCGGGACGATCCCCCATGGAAATCCCACGGCGGATACAGTCGTTGACAACCTCCTTGAAGCTTACGCCCAGCCGCCGGGCGAGCTTCGCGAGCTCCTTGGCAAGATCGTCGTCGAGCGTCAGCGTGGTGCGCATTGGGCTGGGGCTCTCTCGGCAAAAGGCGGCAAGCGCTTCTCGGCATCTTGATGCGTAGTGAAAAGAGCGTCAAGAAGATGGAGCAGGCTGTGGAGAGACCGTGTCAGCATTCTTGGGCAGGCCTTCTCACTCCGCCGTGCCGAGCCAGCGGTCAATGATCGTGTCGATCGCGCCGTCCTCGCGCATCGAGAGGATCACCGCGTTGAACCGCTCGCGCAGCGGGCTCC
>JBAWVV010000816.1:0-1619 GCA_037147115.1 Planctomycetia bacterium
CCCGTCAATGCCGTCGAGTTCAAACGTCCCCGCAGGCGGCGAGCGGAGGAGCGCCAGGGCCTCCAGCCAAGCCGTGCTGGCGGCGTTGGCGGTCATGGCCGCGTGGCCGCCGGCAGCCAACTCAACGCGCCGATGGGGTTCTTCGCCATTTCCGGCATCGACGGCCACCGCCATCGGGCCGAGGCTGTCGGGGAGTTGTTCCCCGCCGTCGACCTCGGCATCGAGTTGATCGACGATCGCCAGCTTCGCCAGGCCGGCGTGGAGGTCGTAGAACACCTCGACATATTTCCCGATCTTCGACACCGCCGAAAGCACAAGGGTGACGATCAATTCCCCGGCCACGAGCTGGCCGAGGTTGAGCTGCCGTTGGATCACCAGCCATCCGCCCAGACCGAGGAGTGCCGTGCTCGCCACGGCCTCGATCGCCAGGGCGAAGACGACCTGCCGCCAGACCACGGAGTAGTGACGCCGTCGCGCCGTGAGATAGGCGTCGATCCGCTCCTCGGCCCGCTCGGCCGAGAACGTCAGGCCGCTCTGGCTGCGGAGCGAGCGCGGGCAGCGAGACAAATCCTCGAGCCAGGCCGCAAACTCATACTTCGCCGCGCTTTCGGCGATGCTCGTGCGAATGCCGCCGGTGCCGAGAACGAGGAGCAGGAATGCCATGAGGAACACCATGACGACGGCAAACACGAGCAAGTAAGGGTGGTAGAACGCCAACACAACGAGCCCGACGATCGTCGTCATGGCGATCTGGACGCCGTCGACCAGCAACGTCGCCACGCATTTCTGCACCGAGGCCACCTCGAAGAAGCGATTGACGATGTCGGTCGGGTTGCTGCGTGCCAGCGTGTCGGCGTCGCAGCGGAGGAAGGCCGTCACGAAGGCCCGGGCGGTGCGAACGAAGACCCGGCGCTGGACATACTCGGCCACGGCCGATTGCATCGCCCGGAGGCAGGCTGCAAACGCCAGAAATCCGAGGGTCACCAGCGCGAGGACGATCACCGGCCAGAGCAGCACCCCGAAGGCGACGGTGTTGACGAGGGCTTCGATCGCCGCCGGAGTGACCACTGACAGTAGCCCCACGCCGAGGGCGAAGGCGAGGATCGTGCCCACGTCCCGACGCTCGCTGGCCAGGAGTTTGGCGAGCTGCCGCCACGTGTCGGCGGGCGTGTGGGGATCGTGCCTCGGCGGCTGCGTAATGGCGACATTCACGGGGGGCAAAGAACGACGCCGACCGGCCGCGGTCTTGCGACCACGGCGGAGACCGACAATTCCGCTGTCTTTTGTAGGCCCCCTGGATGCATCGAGCAAGCCGATTAATACTCCATGAATTATCTAAAAAACCGATCCATGGAGGCGCGTCGTGCGCTGGTTGAACTACCACCACCTGCTCTATTTCTGGACGGTCGCCCGTGAGGGGAGCGTCACCAAGGCCTGCCAGTCTCTCCATCTCACGCAGCCGACCATCAGTGCCCAGCTGAAGGCGCTGGAAAAATCGGTAAAGACACCGCTGTTCGAGCGGCGGGGAAAGGCGATGACGCTCACCGAGGCGGGTAAGACCGTCTACCGGTATGCCGACGAGATCTTCTCGCTCGGTCGGGAGCTTGAGGATGTCGTCC
>JBAWVV010000817.1:0-1618 GCA_037147115.1 Planctomycetia bacterium
TCACCGTCGCGGAGGATCACCTCGGCTCGCGGCGTGCCGGCGGGGGGCTCCGCTGCCCGGGGCCGGCGTCGCTCCCCGGCTCCGTGCGACCCGCTCGGCACGACATCGGGCTCGAGGGAGTCGATCCGGAACGTCGATCCACCCTGCTCGGCGGCTGCGGCTGCCAGGAGCGTGCCGTCGCCGCGCTCGAAGCCCCAGACATGGCCGGCGAAGGTGGGTTGATCGCGGGGGGCCCCGGGGGCAAGCTCGCCGTAGGAGCGGCGCTCGCCGCCGCCGTCGATCCACACCGTCTTCAGTGCCGAGCTTGTCGCGTTCTCCAGACGGATCGACGTCTCCGGCCCGTTGCCACTTCGCAAGGGGCGGTCGAGGCGCAGGCGCCTTGGCCCCGCGGAGCGCAGCTCGACAGCAAGGGGATCGTCGGGCGTGAGGATCTGTTTGTCACCGGAGCGGCAATCGACCCGGACCACCTCGTGGGCGGAGGCGCTCGTGCGCACCCTGTAGACGAGCACGGCGCCGGCGTCGATCCAGCGCGGCTCGATGGAGTGCCGGAAGACAAGGCCGCCGACGCGCGTGTCGTGCGAGGTCGCCCGCTGCCAGGCGGCGTCGAAGCCCACCAGTGGCTCCGCGGCCGGGCTCGCCGCGGCGGCGAAGAGGGCGGCGATCGCGAAGGCGAGTCGGAGGAAGGAGCCGTTCATCGATGGGTCGCCGGCGGCAAGCCGAGCCTCCGGTCGAAGAAGTCGGAGATCGTCCGCCACAGGTGGATCCGGTCGGGAGCACCGGAGATCCCGTGCGTCTGGCCGGGATAGATCATCACCTCGAAGAGCTGGCCTTGTTTTTGCATCCGGGTGACGAGGGCTGTCGTGTTTTCGAAGACGACGTTGTCGTCGGCCATGCCGTGGATGATCAGGAGCGGGTCGGCAATCGTCTCCGCCACGCCGAGAACCCCCGACTGCTCGTACGGTCCTTTGTCGACCGCGGGATTCCCCAGGTAGCGCTCGGTGTAGTGGGTGTCGTAGAGCGACCAGTCGGTGACCGGTGCCCCGGAGGCGCCGGCGGCAAAGAGGCCCGGATGGGCGGCGAGGAGACGGAGGACCATGGTGCCACCGTACGACCAGCCGTGAACGGCGATCCGATCGGGATCGACGTCGGCCCGCGCGCGGAGCCAATCGACCCCCACCTTCTGATCGCGCACTTCCACGCCCCCCATCTTCAAATGGATCGGGTCTTCAAAGGCCTTGCCGCGGCCGCTCGTGCCCCGGTTGTCGAGCGAAAAGACATGCCAGCCGCGGCGCACGAACCACTGCGAGACGGCGTTGCCCCAGCGCCTTGCGGCGAGCGGGCCGACGCCCGGGCCGCCGTAGACGATGACCAGCGCCGGGGCTTTTTCCCCGGGGGAGAGCGTGGGGCGGAGGTGGGAATAATGGAGCGGCGTGCCGTCGTCGGCGGCGAGCGTGCCAAACTCGGGGGCGATGTGACCGGCGAGATAGGGGGCATAAGGGTGCTCCCCGGCAACCCGGTTCTCCTCAATCCAAGCAATCCGTTTTCCGTCGGCGTCGGCCAGATACGTCTGCGGTGGCTGCGTCGGCGTCGAACGCGTGATCAGCGCCCGGGCGCCGGT
>JBAWVV010000818.1:0-1617 GCA_037147115.1 Planctomycetia bacterium
GTACAATGGTATGTTGTGACGACAGGACGCCATCCGAGGTCGTCCTGTACCGCCGATCGATTGCCCGGGTTTAGGCTCTGCAGCCGATTTTGCAGAGTACAGCCTTGGAGGATCCGCGTTAGGCAGGTGCGGGTGCACTCCTGGCGGCGAAGCGGTGTTTTCCAAGGGAGTGATCCTATGGTGCGCAGCTTTGCAAATTGGTGCCGCCGTGCGGTGTGCGCAGCACTCGTGTGTTTTCTGCAGGCGTGTTTTCTATCGGCGTGTTTTCTCTTGATGGGGGCCGCGTCGGCGGCGCCGGTATCCTTTAACCGAGATATCCGGCCGATCCTCTCGGACAACTGTTTTTTCTGCCACGGCCCCGATGCCGGCCATCGGCAGGCCGATCTGCGGCTGGATGTCCGGGACGACGCCATGGCGGCCGGCGCGATCGCGCCGGGCAAGCCCGCCGAGAGCACGCTCGTGTCGCGGATCAACGCGACCGACTTAGACGAACTGATGCCGCCGCCGGAGTCGCACAAGAAACTCGACGCGAAGCAGAGGCAACTGCTCACGCGGTGGATCGAGGAGGGGGCGGAATACCAGAAGCACTGGGCCTATGAAAAACCGGTCAAGCCAGAAGTGCCGGCCGGTGCGAGCGGCATCGTCGATCATCTCGTTCGCAAGCGACTCGCGGCCATCGGCCTTCAGGCCTCTCCCGAGGCAGATCGCCGAACGCTCATCCGCCGGCTGTCACTCGACCTGCTCGGCCTGCCGCCCACTCCCGACGAGGTTGCGTCATTCGTCGCCGACACACGTCCGGATGCATACGTATCCCTGGTAGACCGCCTGCTCGCCAGCCCGCACTACGGCGAGCAGATGGCGATCGGCTGGCTCGATGTCGTCCGTTTCGCCGACACGATTGGCTACCACAGCGACAACGCGCGGAATGTCTGGCCCTACCGCGACTGGGTGATCAGGAGCTTCAACGACAACCAGCCGTTCGACCAGTTCACGATCCATCAGGTGGCCGGCGACCTCGTGCCGGATGCCAGCCAGGAAACCTGCGTCGGTTCGGCCTTCAATCGGCTCCTGCTCTCGACCGAGGAGGGAGGGGCCCAGGCCAAGGACTACGAGTCGCGGATGCTCACGGACCGGGTCCGTGCGATCGGGGCCGCCTGGCTCGGCCAGACGATCGGCTGCGCACAGTGCCACGACCACAAGTTCGACCCTATAACGAGCCGGGATTTTTTCACCCTGGGTGCGTTCTTCGCTGACATCCAAGAGCCGATCCTCGGCCGTCGGGAAGACGGGATGATCGTCGGTACACCGGAGGAAAAGGAGCGGCTGGCGGAGCTCGACGCCGCCCTCGCCGAGGCGAAGAAAAAGTTCGACGTGATCGTGCCCCAACTCGATACGGCGCAGCAGCAGTGGGAGGCCGACATCGTCGCCTACAGCGTGACGCTTCCCGAGCTGGCCGCCGATGCAAAGGCGTCGGATGCGGAAAATAACACAGCCAAGCAGGTGGCGGCCAGCCTCGCCAAGGAGCCGGCCAAGCGTGATGGGAACGACAATAACAGGCTGCGCGATTATTTTCGCGTGAAGGCCACGAAGCTGTTCCAGGCGGAAAGAGATGGCCTC
>JBAWVV010000819.1:0-1607 GCA_037147115.1 Planctomycetia bacterium
ACCAAGCGTTTCGGTCGCCGATACGGACGGTCGCATGGTCGAGGGTTAGGCCGCTGCGGACCGTGACCGAGCCACTGGAGACGTCGAGATCGCCGGCGAGCGTGACGCCGGAGAGGGTCCCGCCGCTCGACGTCATCACGAGTGCCGCGCCGTCGGTGCCAACGAATCGGGAGCCTACGATCGAGCCACCGAAGAGAACGATATCGCGCGAGGAGTCGATCTCCGCGACATTCGTGATGCCTGCGAGCGTGATCGCGGCGCTTGCGCCGGTGTTGCCGATGACAGCCGTGTCAACGGCCGCTGGCAAGACATCTCCATACCAATTAACGGCATCGAGGAAGTCTGTCCCGGTCCCGTCAGCGCCGCCATCCCAAGTGACGACCGCCAGCATGGAACGCCCCTCGAGCCCCTCCATGCCGACAAGTGTTCGTGGCCGGAGTCGGCGCGCGGAAACACGATGCTGGCCTCGAACTCGTCGACGCCTCCCCGGGAAAAGAGCTCGGAAGAACGACCAAGAGCGTGGGAAACTGCTCATCGGAGGAATCCTGAAGGCCGCGTGGAAAAGGATCCGGAACGAATGAAAACCATTGCCCTATTGGCAAAATCCAAGCGAGTCCTACAGCACGTGCCATAGGCCGTACCGAAGGTGGTAGGAAACTTAAGAGGTCCGCGCCCGCCGGCGGGCACGAAGGGCTAGGCCGATCGCCGTCGCCACTGCCGCAAACGTCAAGGTCGAGGGTTCGGGTACTGCGACCACGTAGCCGACGTAGGTGAAGTTGCCATACGATTGCGGCGCATAGAGCACTCCCGCTGCCTGCGGTGTCGATGCCAGAGCCACCCGACCAGCAGCCACATACGACGACAGCAGCGCCTGAGCATCGCCGTCGAGCCGGAGGCCGTAGTGAAGTTGGCCCAAAGCGCCGTCGACAGTGCCGCCGAACGCCAGGAGGGTGAGAAGCGACGATTGGTCGTCGATCAAGAGCGTGGTCAGGGTCAGCACGGTCGCCGAGGAGACCTGGCCTCCCGTTGCCAGCGAGAGCGTGGCGATGCTGTCCCCGGCGATGAGCGCGAGCGATGTCGCCCCCGCGACCTCCACCGTCGGCGCCGTGATGCCCTGAACTGTCCGCGAGATCAACCCGCCCCCGGTCAGCGTCAGGTTTTGCGACAGCGCGAGGTTGTCGAGGAGCGTGAGCGTCGAGCCCGTTCCCACCACAACGCTTTCCGCAATTGAATCGGAGGGAGTGAACGACGCCTTCGCCCCATCTGATAGCTGCAATGCGGTCAGCCCATAGTTTCCCGATGTCCGTGAAAAAGAGCCCGTCCCCGAGAGAGCGAGGGTCGAAGCAGAGAGGCTTCCCGATGCCAAGTCGATCTGCCCACCGTTGTCGGCCAACACCGTCCCGAAAGCCGTCACGGCTGACGAAACCCGCAGCACGCTCCCACTTCCGCTAACACTGATCGTGGCATCGCCGCTGCCTCCGACGGGCGCACTGAGGATCAGCTGACCTCCGTTGTTCACCAGCGCACTGCCGCCGGCCGGGATCGTTAAGGCACCTCCAACGGTGAACACCGACGCATTCCCAGCACCGTCGTCCCCCGCGACCGTC
>JBAWVV010000820.1:0-1606 GCA_037147115.1 Planctomycetia bacterium
ACCGAATTGATGAGCGCCCAGAAGACATCCTCGAACCCTTCCTCGCGGTCGCCGGCGCTGTTGACATGCGTGAGGCACGTGGCCAGTTCGTCGGCGCTTGGGGCCCGGGCCAGTGCCCGGTAGTAGAGGGCCGTGGTCACCGCCGCGTCGTCGGACTCGGTACGGAGGAGACGGCCGAGGAGCGTGCCGGGCCGGTGGCCGTCGAGGGCGGCGGCGACCTGCGGACCGTTCATGAACACGAGCGTTTGCGGGATCGAGCCGACGATCTCCTCACGCGGCAGGCTGGGGTCGTAGCCGAAAACCTGGCCGAAGAGATTGCGCGGGGTGCCGAGACGATAGCGCGCCATCAGTTCCTCAGCCGGAGCCGGCACAGGCCCCGCGGCGCCGCGCCGGCGCGCGGCGGCCTGGGCCGCTCGGGCCTCGTCGACGCCGAGGGTGTCGAGGAGCTGCGTGAAGAGCTGATCGGCACGGAGCCGCTGCGGGCAGTTGGCGGCGAAGCCCGCGCGCGCGGGGCTCGAGCGCGACCGGCTCCCGCGGCCATACTCTGGCGAGATGCAGATCGCCCGGAACAGCCAGCGGAGATCGCTGTCATGGGCCGCGAACCCGGCGGCGAGATCGGCCAGACGCTCCGGCTCCTGGGGGATCCGGTCGGGGCCGAGGTCGTCGATCGCGGGGTAAAAACCCTCCCCCACCAACTCGCCCCACAGCCGGTTGACGATTGCCCGGGCGAACCACGGATTGTCGGGAGAGGTGATCCACTCGGCGATCGCGTGCCGCCGTTGCAGGTCGGGGGTCCCCAGCGGGAGCGACTGCCCGGTGAGGAAGAAGCGCGGGGCCATCACGGTGCCGGGGAGCGAGGGATCATCGCGGTCGGGCATCTCGTGCTCGAGGTCGCCGCGGCGCGGGTTGTCGGGGGGCTTTCGCCCGCGCACGGCGCGCGGCTGGACATCGAAGGAGACCACCTCGAACCGATCGGGCCCCTGCCCGCCGGTGGGGCGGATCGCGATCCGCGGGAAGAAGGCGGCGAGCTCGTGGAACTGCTCACGTTTCCAGCGGTCTGTGAAGTGATCGTGGCACTGGGCACACTGGAGTTGGATGCCGAGGAAAATCCGCGACACCTCCGCGGCGATGTCGGCGGTCTCCCCCATGTGCGCGATGATGATCGCCGTCTCGCCCTGCTCGCCGGGGGCGCCGGTGGCGGTGATCAGATCGCGGGCGATCGTTCCCCACGAGGCGTCGGCGGCTAGTTCAGCGGTGAGGAACGTCTCGAGGGGGACCTGCATGAAGGCCGCCCGCGGGTCGGTGCGACGAAAGAGGATGACGTCGCGGAAATAGCGGGCCCAGGTCTGGCTCCATGCCGGCGCGGCGAGGAGCCGGTCGACCGCCGCCGCACGCTTGCCGGGGGATGGGTCGGCGCGGAAGGCCTCGGTCTCGGCAAAGGTCGGCTGCCGGCCGGCGAGATCGAGATGGATCCGACGGAGAAAAAGGTCGTCTGCGGCGGGCGGAGCCGGCTCCGGGCTCGCCGTCAGGCCACCCGCTCCGGGCGGCTCGGCCCCATGGCCCCGGGGCGCCGGGGCGAAGCCCAAGATAAGAAGCTGGAGCAGAA
>JBAWVV010000821.1:0-1602 GCA_037147115.1 Planctomycetia bacterium
CCGGCACGATCTACCCGCCGATGAGCGAGGTTGTGAAGGCCTTCCGGACCGGCTGCGAGGAGGCAATTTCGGCGCTCCGCTCAGCCACCGACGACACCATGCAGAAGGCCAACCCGGCCGAAGGGCGGATGCTCGAGCTGTTCCCCACGCTCGGCTCGATCCACGGCTTTTATGCTGGCGGCCACATGATGATGCACCTCGGGCAGTTGAGCGCGTGGCGGCGGATCGAGGGGATGAAGCCCGCCTGACGGCGAGCGCCGCTCACTCGGCGAGAAAAGCGAGCAGGTCACTGAGATCGGCGTCGGAAAGGCCCGCTTCGAGCCCTGCCGGCATGATCGACGTCGCCAGCGGCACGCGGTGCTCAACCCCGGCAAGCTCCACGATCGCTTCGGTGCCGTCGGCGGCGAGGATCCGCTCGCGCCGGTCGCCGTCGGTGAGGCCGACCGGCAGCCCGGAAACAACGCGGCCGTCGGCGAGGTGGAGGGCGTAGGGCTGGAACATCGGCCCGACCTCCTTCGCCGGCTGGAGGAGCGATTCGAGCACGCGCCGGCGCCCCATCCGCGTCGCAATTCCCGCCAGATGGGGGCCGATCGCCCCCCCGCGCCCGGCGTGGGCATGACACTCCCCGCAGCGGGCAAGGCGACTGCCAAAGAAGATCCGCCAGCCAGCATCGGCGTCGCCAGGGGCCTCTAGCCGAGCTTCCCAGCCGGCCAGGTCGGTGGCGGCTGGCCGGCCTTGAGCAGCTGACGGTGGCGTGATCACCCCCAAGCGGCGGGCCGTGGCGGCCACCGTTGGATCGGAATCGGCGGCAGCCGCTGCGAGCCGGCTGGCGGCGTCGGGCGTCCGCGTCAGCCCGACGAGGGCATCGGCCCGGCGGGTTCCGGGAAGCGCGGAGTCGGCCGCGATCTGCTCAAGCGCCGCCGTGGCGTCGACGGCGTTGCTCGTCGTCAGCAGCCGCACCCCCTCACGAGCCAAGGAATCGACCGCGGGATCGTCGAGGGGCGGCTGCGCCCCACGGGTCGTCGCCAGAGCCACAATCGCTGCGAGATTCGCGTTGGCCGGGGCCTGGGGCAGCATGCGCAGGGCTGCGAGGCGCACGGCGGCCGGGCGGTCGGTATCCTGCCAGATCGCCTGGAGGCGCTGCTGCGAGGCCTCCCGATCGACTTTTCCTTGGTCGAGCCAGTCGAGTGCCGAAAGCAACCCTGGCATCAGCCGCGGCGCGGTCTCCCGGTCGGCTAGGAGCCGTTCGAGCGCCGGGCGCAGCGCTACAATCCGCTCGTCGGCGATCCAGCGGATGGCGAGGAACCGGACCCCGTCGTGGTCATCGGCCAGCGCATCGGCAAGGAGCGCCTCGCGTCCCCCCGGCACCGCGGTGCCACAGGACCGGTCGCCCGCAGCCCGCCCGTGCCGGCTCATGTCATCGAGCCAGCGCCGCACGAGGAGCGCCGATTCCCGCTCTCTGGGATCGTCGCAGTCGGCCAACTCCGGGAGCGCCGCGCCCTCCGTTGCCACCATCCCCGCCACCGCCCCCTGGCGGATAAAAGGATCGGCGTCGTGGAGGCCGGCGCGGAGAGAGGCCGCGGCGGGCACCTTCTCGCTCCG
>JBAWVV010000822.1:0-1601 GCA_037147115.1 Planctomycetia bacterium
ACCATGCCCCATTCAGCCAATGCCAAGAAGCGTCTCCGCCAAAACCTTCGCGATCGCGAGCGGAACCGGGCCGCGAAGTCGGAGATCAAGACGGAGATCCGCAAGGTTCTCGAGGCGATCCGCGGTGGGGATGTAAAGGCTGCTAACGAGCAGCTCCGGACGGTCGCCAAGAAGGTCGATCAGGCCGCTTCGGCCCGCGTCGTCCATCCCAACCGGGCCGCCCGGATCAAGTCGCGGCTGTCGGCGCGGATCCTCGCGGTTTCGAAGGCGTCTGCCTGATTCCACCTCCGCGGGGCTTGCCGGCGTGTCCGGTGCGCTTCCCAGGTGAGCCTTTTGGCCAGCTTTCGGCGAGTCTCCGCTGCGGAGTTTTCGCTGGTCGATACGGCGGCCGGAAGGGCGCACGCTTCGCTTCAGTCAGCCCGGCCTGATCATGCCCACTCGATGCTTGCGCCGGCGAACACCGGGCCTTCGATGCAGGTCCGCTTGTAGTCCCAGCCGCCGCCGGGGTCCTTGACCCTGGCGACACAGGTGAAGCAGATCCCGATCCCACAGGCCATCGGCGCCTCGAGGGAGACGTGGCACCCCAGTCCCCTCCCCTCCGACCAACGGCTGACGGCGGCCATCATCCCGTCTGGTCCGCAGCACGTGACATGGCGTGGGGCTGCCACGGATCGATCCCCGGGCCCGGAATGCCGGGGAAAAAGGCCGTCGAGCAGATCGATGACCGTTCCTCGGGCCCCCACCGATCCGTCGAGGGTCGCTAGGTGGACATCGAGGCCGGCCCGCCGGAAGTCCTCGATGTCAGCGAAGGCGTTGGCGCTGGAGGCGCCCCAGCAGAAGGTCACCTTTTCGCCGGCCAAGGCCCGATCGCGGCCGAGCGTGAGAAGGGCGGTCTGGCCGATGCCCCCGGCCACGAGGAGAAGGTGGCCGGTGGTCGGAACGTCGCCGTAGCCGTTGCCGAGGGGGCCCCAGAGCGTCATCCGCTCGCCGGGGCCGAGCGGTTGAAGCGCGGTGGTGAATCGGCCGTGGACGACATAGACGAAGTCGGCGAAGCGCCGTTCGGAGCGTTCTCCGTGGGGGATGTCATCGTCAACCGAGCGGTAGGTGTCGTAGATGGCCAGCGGACGGCCGAGGAGCGGGTCGACCCGATCGGCGATCCGCAGCATGACAAACTGCCCTGCTGCGGCCGAGGCGGCGATCCCGGGGCATTCCACCCGGAGGCGGAAGGTGTTGGCGGCAGTCTGCCGGTGCGACACGACCACCGCGTCCTCAACACGGCGTGACGGTGACGACGGGCACGGCTCTGGCGGGGGGGTCTTCATCGGGCTCAAAGCTCCGGAGCAACTCACGAATCCCGTTTCTTCCGCCAGGTCGAAGCCTTGCCGGGGCGACGGCGGCGTCCGCCGGGGAGCGGCGGCCGGCTGTCATCCTGACCGGCGGGCCGAGGCGGCCGGGCCGATCCATCTCCGCGGGGCGGCCGGGCGGAGCCTTCGTCATCGCGAGGAGGCCGTGGCGGGCGGCCTGCAGCGGGCGGCCGGCCTGCGGCAGGGGGCCGGCGTGCCCCGGCCGGCGGGGCTCCTGCCCCCTCGGTACGGTCGAGG
>JBAWVV010000823.1:0-1601 GCA_037147115.1 Planctomycetia bacterium
TCGGCTGGTTTAACTGGCCCCCGTGGTGGCGGCAGTTCAACGGCGCGGCGCGGATTCGCTGGCAGGTGCGGCTCGACCCCGGCGCGGAGACGTCGCTCGAGTATGCGTGGAGCTACTACGGGAGGTGAGTCGGGTGCACGAGGAGCCGGCTTGCAAGAGGGAGCGGCTCGTGATCGCCGGCGGTGGCAAGCGATCGTCCTTTTGGCTCCAACCACCGTGCCCGGACAACTGCTACTCTGTCGGATGCTCATTTCTTTATGCAACCGGGCGTGGTAGTTTCTTCGCTTCCTAGGGGGGTCGGCTCGCCCGGGCCGGATGGTGACTTCCTGAGGTTCTCGACTCGCTTGTCTGACGGTATCGACCCAGTCGTTCTACCCGCCGAATGGTTTCAAAAGAGACGTCTTTTCAGTCTGCTGGCGCTTTGATAGAGCAAGAGCGCGAGGAAGTCGGCGCTGTCCTTCGCGCAACCGATCCAGTCGCCGTGCTTGCGGCAGTAGGTGTAGTAGAGCTGACGCCATCGGGCTGCCAGAGGCACCGTCGACCAGGGGATCGGGACCGGGCCGGGGCGGGGGCACCCGCCCCAATGGACGAAAAGTCCGGTGTATGGGCTCGGCGTTTGCCTGCATGTCCATTCGCTTTCCGGAAGGCCTCCCCACCAGAAGAAGTCGGGGATCCAATCGACCGCAACGCCGTGCTTCCATACCATGTAGTTGAGAAAACCCTGGTCGCCGTTGAACACGGCGTCGCGGGATATCGACATGGGCTCCGGCCGCCCCGAACGCGCGTGGAACTCCAAGGCCCGGGCGAATTCGTCGAGGAGCACTGTTTGGTCAAAAATGGTCCTCGAGGCGGCCCAGTTGCCGCTGGCGAAGGGATACGCCGCCGTCGGATCGAATGCCGGCTCGAACCGGGCGAGTTGGTCCGTGGGGCCGACCCAGCCGGCTGCCCATCTCCGGCGGGCCTCGCTGTCGCCCGCGAGCCACTTCGGATAGAGCCGGGAGGCCCAAGATGCCATGAAAAAAGGAGTGTCCCGCGTGCGCAGATGGTCGAGGAATGGTCGGAGGTCGCGGAGGACGATCTGATCGGCATCGACATACACGAACCGTTCGGCCGGCCCCCAGAAGACCCGCAGCTTCTTGTAGTACCGATCGAGAGCCAGGATCCGGGGATCGCGCGGCTTCCACACGGGATGTCCGAACATCCGATCGGAAGGGTAGTCGTCGTCGGGGAGGATGTAGATCAACGGGCGGTCGGCGAACTGCTCAATACTTTCGACGAATGCCTTACCGAGCCGGTAATCGCTTTTCGTCGTCGAGATGTAGATCGCAACGTCTTCCGCTCTAGATTCCATGGGTCTTTCCTGAAGAAATGCGGTGGCCGTCACAGCTGCGTCGGGTTCGGTGCTTCGCCGTAGACCGTCTTCGGGTCGAAGGCCTTCTCGTGCTCCAGAAAAACAAGCGTCGGGCCCGCCGTCCGCTCCGGACCGACCGGCACCTTGCGGTAGAAGCAGGAGCGGTAGCCGACATGGCAGCTGGCGCCACCGGGGATCGCGACGCGGAGCCAGACGCAGTCTTGATCGTCGTCGATCCGCATCTCGACGA
>JBAWVV010000824.1:0-1600 GCA_037147115.1 Planctomycetia bacterium
CGTCAGATTCTGGTCGCTCGCTCTCGCCCTGGCCGCCGACGCTCGCGAGTTGACGGCCGGCCGCGTCAAGCGAGAAGGCGAGGCCGTCGAAATCCAGCAGGTCCGGCAGCTTCGCGGCAATGACGAGGGGCTCGGGCAGGCGAAGCGGCTGCGCACCGACCGAAGGCATCGTCCAGACCTTCGCGTGCTCATTTTCGGCAATCGCGAGCCGACGACCGTCTGGCGAGAACGCGAGACGGGCCGCTGCGGACTCGCCGTTCAACTCGGCGAGCAGGCTGCCGGACCGAACGTCCAGCAGTTTGATCTTCGGCGGAGGCGCATTGTCACCCTGCTCCAGGGAACCCGTCACGGCGGCGAGCATTGCGGCGTCCGGAGACAGTGCCAGATGGAGGGCATTCAACACGTCGAACTTGGCGGGAAACGGCTGCTCGGGGTGCTCCACGTTCCAGGCCTCGAGCACTCCGCCCTCTGTGGCCGTGATCATCGACGTGCCGGTGGTTGAAAACACGGCGCTCCGCAGATCGGCCTCGGCCTTGAATGCGTGCTTCTCGGGAGCGCCGGTTCGCCAATGCCGAACCTCGGCGTCCTGGCCCACCGTCACGAGCCGGCCCTCGGCATCGAATGCAACGCCCATGATGGCCCGTTGATGTCCCGTGAACGATCCGATCAAGAGGCCGTTCGTGAGATCCCACAGCAGCGCCCTCTCGCCATTCACCGCGGCGAGTTGATGACCATCGGGCGAGAACTCGATCCCTCGATAGTCATCGTCGCTGGCAGAATTGGGGAACATCACCGGTGCAAAGTCGTCCGTGATGCTGCGCAAGAACAGACCGTGCGTGAAGGCGTTTTCGGCGGTGACAAGAAAGCCGCCGTCGGGAAGAAACGCCAGAGCCGAGACAGGGTTGGCCGTCTTGAACCGTTTGATGGCGGCTCCGCTCTGCACGTCGAAGATGCTGAGCGCGGTGTCCTTGCCCCAGATGGCCACCGCGACGTCATTGCCGGTTCGCGAAAACCGAAGGGCCGTGGCGGCCTCCGCGTTCGCGGCCAGAGGAATGTCACGGATCTTGGTCAGCCCCTGGCCGGTCATCTTGGCCAGCGTCAGGACCCAGTCTCGACTGTCACGCGAGCTGCTGACCCATGCGAGGACCGACGCGTCTGGTGAGTAGGCACAGCGCTGGAATGTGCGGTCGGCATTCTCCCCTTTCCTGGGGACCTCCTCAGCGGCGCCCGTGCTGAGTGACCATCGAGCCGAGATGTCCTTGTTGGTGAAATGGAACCATCGGCCGTCAGACGAAAACGCGGTACATCCGTCAACCAGTGCTGCGCTGTCTTTCGAGGCGATGAGACGTCCCGTGGTGAGGTCGAAGGCCTTCACGCCGCCGTCTCCGTCCACGGCCCCCGGGCCTCCAAGCACGACCACATGGCCGTCGGGAGACACCATCGCGGAGTCGGCGTCACCGTCGAACGCCAGACGTTCAGTCTTGATGAGGGCGGACGTCTGCCAGGCTCTGAGAAAAATGGCTTCGAGGGCGACCGGCAGATCAGTCCCCGGCTGCAGGCTGGCGTGGGCTTGTGCGGCAATCAGGCCGGCCACGATGGC
>JBAWVV010000825.1:0-1600 GCA_037147115.1 Planctomycetia bacterium
GCCAGGGCCCACGGATGTCGAATAGGGTGAATCGTCACGGCACCTCCTGCCAAGCTGAGAGGGAGTATTCTACCTTCCGCCACTCGCGGATGCGTGGCCTGTTTTCGCCGCTGTGAGCCGCGAATCGATTGCCCCAGTCCCCCAACTTTCACGAGTCCAGCCTCTCCCTTCGACACGCCCCTGAGGCCCGAGGGACCTAGCCGAGATCGCGATCGGAGCCCACATCCACAACAAGCCGGAGGGGCTCCTCCCAATGCCCTCACCGCCTTGCTGAGTCGAGTCATCGAAGACTACTCTAAGGGGCCAATGCAGGCCGCCAGCGCGGGCGTCATGGCTGACCCCCAGCACCTCTCCCGTCGAATCACCGTCACTTCATCCGGTGGCCATGCCAACCAACGTCTTTGATCTGCCGGTGCCACCCCACGGAAGCCCTTCCATGCAGATCCTTTTCCCCACCGAATTTCGCCGCAGACGTCGCGTGCCCGCCAACGGCTTGCGCGTTTCGTGCAGCCGAATGATCGCGGTTTTTGTGATGCCCGGCCTGGCGGTCTTGGGAGCGGCGGCGTTTCTGCTCTCCACGTCCTCGGCGCTCGGTGAGGCGATCGTTGATTGGTCGTTCAATCAGTCTTCCGGAAGCGTGGCGATCGATTCCGGGCCGAATGGGATCGACGGTGCTCTTGCCGGCAACACAACCTGGGCCACCGGGTATGGCCAAAATGCCATCGATGTCATCGGCGATGGATTCGCGAACTTCACCCAGCCTGGCACTCCCAGGGTGCCAACAGTGATCAGCGACCTGACGCAAGGTTCGATCGGTGTCCGGTTCTTTGTGGACTCTTTTCCCGCCGATCAGGCAACCCAACCGATTCTCCCGATCTTCTGGATGGGGCGTAACTTCGGCGGCATCGGGCAATACGGCCTCACGATCGAGATCGGCCATGGCCCGCCATACACGAGCACCTACAACCGCCATCTCTACTTCACCGTCATGGATGGCTCGATTCCGGTCCAGTGTTTCAATACGGTCGAGGAGATCCGGGCGGGCGAATGGTACAGCTTCGTCGGAGTTGTCAGCGCCACGGGCAATACCGGCTATCTCGATGCCCTGGAAATGACCGACCGTCATTACAACTTCGGCAATGCGACCACCACGAGCTTCTTCTCAGCAGTGACCCCTCCGTCGAATGCGCTGTGGGTTGGAAAGGGCTTTCTCGGAAATGATATCAGGGCGATGCACTTCAGCGGCCTGATCCAGAATGTGCTGATCTTCGACCAACCCCTCACCTCCCAGCAGGTGGCGGAACTCTACGCGGTCCCCGAGATCGATCACAATCGCTTCTGCAGCGCCTTGGCGTTCGCGCTGGGGACGCTTGCCATCGTCGAGCGTCGTTGCCGGCAGTGCCCCGGGCCGGCTTCCGGCTGACGGCCCGATTCGGACTGGCGATCGATGGTCCGGGCGTTCGCCGCGGCGCAGGATCGCTGAAAACTGGCTATCATCCGTGCCATCCGCCGGGGTCCCCCAGAAGGCCCCGCGATCGGACGTTTCCCGATTCCCTTTCCCCGAACCCATCAGCTCCACCATGACCGTATCCCCTGCCCC
>JBAWVV010000826.1:0-1600 GCA_037147115.1 Planctomycetia bacterium
CTCCAGGAGGTGCTCCAGAGCGTCCTCACCCATTACCCGCTCCTTCAGGCGGTGGAGCGGGAGCGCGGGGTCGCCTCGGGCAAGCTGACCAGCGCGATGGGCGCCTTCGACACCAACGTCAACATGGCCGGCAACGCGCTCGCCCCCGGAACCTACGAAAATTACCGATCCGATTTCGGCCTCTCGCAGCAATTCATGACCGGAGGCATCAGCGCCTTCGGAGGATTCCGCACCGGCTATGGCGATTTCCCCACTTACAATCTCGCCCAAAAGACGGCCAACGCCGGGGAATGGCGGGGCGGCATCACGCTCCCTTTCGCTAAGAATCGCGATATCGATCGCCCGCGTGCCACACGCGCCCAGGCAGAGCTCGACGTCGCCCTCGCCGAGCCGACGATCGAGCGTGGTCGCCTCGATTGGATGCGTGCCGCCGCCAGGTCTTATTGGGCATGGCAGGGGAGCGGGGAACGCTACGGCGCCGGTGAGCGGCTGCTCGACCTCGCCGTCCGCCGCGACGGTGAATTGGAGCAAAAGGTGGCACGGGGCGCGACGGCCAACATCGAACGGATCGACAACCAGCAGAACATCGCCCTCCGCAACGGTCTCATCGTCCAGGCCGACCGGGCGATGCAGCAGGCCTCCATCGATCTCTCCCTCTTCCACCGCGATGCCGCCGGCCGCCCGCTCCTCGCCCGCCGCAGCCGGATGCGACCGGTGCCGGAGCCGGTGCAGCCCGGCGTTCCCCTCTACCAGGAGTCGCTTGCCCGAGCGCTCGGCACGCGGCCTGAGTTCCGGAGGCTTTCCCTGCAGCGCGAAAAGCTCCTCGTCGAACGGCGCCTCGCCGCCAACCAAACGCTCCCCAATCTCGATGGCCAACTCACCGGAAACCAGGACGCCGGCTTCGGCAAAAGCGCTTTATCCGGCCCCGACGGCCTCGACCGGCAGGTGCTGCAGGCGTCGCTGATCTTCCAACTGCCGGCCCAGCGGCGCGAAGCCCGGGGGCGATTGCAGACGGCCGATTCACAGCTCATGCAGGTCGATCGGCAATTGAGCTTCGCCGAGGACCAGGTGCGGGCCGAGGTTCAGGATGCGTTTTCCCTGCTCGAGCGGGCTTACGAGTTCCACAAGCAGGCCCGCACCCGCCTCGATCTCGCCCGCCTCGTGGCCGGCGCTGAGCGAGAACAACTGCGGCTCGGTCGCAGCGATGTCCTCCGCGTCACCCTCCGCGAACAGGCGAAGTTCGATGCCGAGATCTTCGAGATCTCGGCCCGCCAGGAGTTCTGGCGGGCCGAGAGTGATCTGCGTGCCGCCGACACGTCACTCGGGCCGGAGAGCCGCGGGCTCCTCCGGGAAATGACGGTGCGGCAGGTGCCCATCGACGACTGACTCTGAATGCTCGTTATTCGGTTCGTGACTCGCGCGCACGGGCCGTCGAGATGCAAGCGTGGATCCAGTGATCCATGTTCTCGTTGAAAGAGCCGGCGGGATTGCCCCGGCGGGGCGGAGCGGTTCTGTTGCGGGCTTCCCTGAAACCAACCAGCCACGCCCCCATGCACGACGTCGATCTCATCCTCACGCTCGCCGGCGGCCTCTCCGCCGC
>JBAWVV010000827.1:0-1598 GCA_037147115.1 Planctomycetia bacterium
CACCACCAACTGGACCGACAAGACGCTGTTCATTACCGGCAAGGTGACCGGCCCTGGCGGGCTCGTGATCGACAACACCGCCCCCAACAATCGCCGGGGGTCGGTTGTCGAGCTCAACAACCCGGCAAACGACTACCAGGGAGACACGACCGTCCAGGGGGGCAACAGCTCCGGCTCTACGGCCAATCCCACGCTCCGGCAGGGAGCGGCCAATGCCATTCCTTCGGGACCGGGCAAGGGAAACCTCGTCGTCAACGGCCAACTCGACGGCGGCGGATACGGCCTCATTGTCAAAGGCCTGTCGGGAAGCGGGACGATTCGGAATGCCCCCACGCTCCAAGTCGGCAACAGCGATGCCAGCGGTTCGTTCTCGGGGATTATCAGTGGCAATGTCGTCTTGACGAAGGTCGGCGCCGGCACCTTCACCCTCTCCGGGGCCAACACCTTCACCGGTGGCACGAACATCAACGGCGGCGTGCTCGCCCTGGGGAGCACGGGAGCCCTCGGCACCACCGGCACGATCAGCTTCGGCGGTGGCACGCTCCAGCATTCGGCGAACAACACCACGAGCTACGCGGCCCGTTTCTCCACCGCCGCCAATCAGCTCTACTCCATCGACACAAACGGCCAAAACGTCTCGCTCGGTGCGGCGCTGACAAGCTCCAGCGGTTCGCTCCGGAAGCTCGGCGCCGGCACCCTCACCCTCTCCGGCACCAATACCTACACCGGCGGCACGATCGTCAGCGCCGGCACGCTCGCCTACTCCGCGAGCAACCAACTCTCCGACACCGGTTCCGTCACGGTCACTGGCGGCACGCTCGCCCTCGGTGGCTATACCGACACGGTCGGCGCCGTGTCGCTCCTCGAAGGAGGAACGATCAGCGGCGGTGCGGCGACTACCGGCGAGGTCGTGGCCAATGCCGATTTCGAAAACGTGGTTGTGACGGAGTTCGGCAAACCGAGCGGGGCGTCGTGGAGCTACACCAACAACGCCTACATCTCCGCCAAGGATTCGCCCTACGGTTTCGCCAACACCACCAGCGGCTCGCAGTTCGCCATCCTGCAATCCTACTACGGTACCGTTTCCTCCCTGTCACAAACGATCTCGGTCACGACGGCGGGATACGCCTCGTTCGCCTTTCGGGCACAGGGTCGTCCGGGTGTCAGTCACGGGCCGGCTGGCATCGAACTGGTGATCGACGGGACGACGCAGTCGTCCTGGCCAGCTTCCGCGTTCACCTCCGGTGCCTGGGGCGACTACATCTCGCAGCCGGTGTCTCTCTCGGCCGGAACGCACACGCTGCAATTCCGCAACATCACCAACTCCGGCGACGTCGCCACGGCGATCGACGCCATCAAAGTGAACCTTCTTGGCCTGACGGGCTCGAGCTACGACCTGCAAAGCGGCACCGTCTCGGCGAACCTCGCTGGTTCGGCCGCCCTGGCGAAGACCGGCTCCGGCACCGTCACCCTCTCCGGGGACAACACCTTCACCGGCGGCACGACCATCAACGGCGGCGTCCTCGCCCTGGGGAGCACGGGGGCCCTCGGCACCACCGGCACGATCAGCTTCGGCGGTGGCACGCTCCAGCATTCGG
>JBAWVV010000828.1:0-1593 GCA_037147115.1 Planctomycetia bacterium
GCTGGCTCTTAATCTCCCAGAGCGTCGCGGGCTCGAGCGTCCGGTGCCTGACCAGGGACAGGCTGAACGCATTCTCGGCCTCATTGCGGGTGAGGCCCTTGGCGGCGTCGATCATCCGTCCCAGTTCGTCGCCCTCGGGAAGCTCACCGTCTTGGGTGGCGACACCGCGGGCGATCTTCTCCAGCTGGGCATGGTCTGGCAGTTCATGGTCAACACATACGAAGAGTTTGTCGAGCTCGGCCGGGAGCTGCGTGATGGTGTCATTCGGCGCTTCAAAACCGGCCACGCATCGGCGCTTGAAAACCGGCCACCAGGTGGGGGGTACCGGGCGGAAGAATCCTCTTCTTCGGACCTGCGTGCGAAGGGTTTCGGTTCAGTTCGTCGCGTCTGTGCCGGTCTTCCGGTCAGCGGCGGCATCGCCGCCGCGTAATCGGCGTGCTTTCCCGGTCGGCGCGCTGGCCGGTTTTGGTCCCGCTTCGGCGCCGCCGTCGGCTGGCCGGTTTTGAGCGCTGACTGCGATACGCCGGGCGGCCCTGCATTGGTCGATCCAGAGTGGTGGTGGATTCATGGGGCTCTCGACTGGGCGATCAGGGATCGGAAGGCTTCGCGAGGGCGACCGTATCCCCGCGACTCGTCGGTGCGCAGCGCCGAAAGCAGCATGTCGTTGAGTGGGCCGCTGAGGCCGTAGGGGGACATTTCCTCGTCGGCGAGCAGCACCTTGGCGTGGGCGACGAGTTCGTTCATGGACCCCGTTACCGAGCGACTATAGCTCGACGCGAAGAAGACGAGGCCGGTGCGTGGCACGATGAATCGCTCGTACGCGAACGCCAATCCATCGGCCTCCATCGTGGCACGGAGGGCGGCCAGGGCGCGAGGGATGACGATGCTGTCGTCCGTGATGCCGTTGCCGAAAAGTACCGCGGAATAGAGCGTCGCGGTGTTGCAGAGGATGATGTAGGGCGTCCGGTTGAAAAAAAACAGATGGCTCGTCCAGTCCGCTATGGGAGCCTCGTCCATCGGCATCGGCTTCAATGACCCAGCCTTGAGCCGGGAGCCGAGTTTCTGGGTGAGGCGGAGGATCATCGGAAAGGCGTGCCCGGGCTGGAGCGGAGAAGCTCACCGATTATTGAGCCGGACGTGCCTGCCGGAAGGGGCACTCGTGGAAGTCGGGACTGACGATCGGCTGGCGGAGCCGGAGCCGCTGCGGGCGCTGGCAAGAGCGGTGGAGGCGAGATGAAACGCGTCGTGGTGATCTCGGGGGCGGGCATCAGTGCCGAGAGTGGGCTGAAGACCTTCCGCGGCGCCGATGGCCTCTGGCGCGGCTACCGGCCTGAGGAAGTGGCGTGCCCTGAGGACATGGCGGCGGCTCGGCCGGTCATGCGCGTTTCAGCTCGCGCTGCTGGCCACCGCGCGCCTCCCCAACCGTTTTTCGTTGAAATCGCGGGAAATACGCCGGCTTCACGAACCCGGAACAGGCACGCCTCCCGTCCGGGAGCCGGGCTTGTTCCTGCTTCACGGTGCCGGGGGGCCTTAGACCCCTCGGCCCAGTCGGCCACCCCCGCTGATAGCTAAAAAAACGTCCCCGGGGTGGTC
>JBAWVV010000829.1:0-1592 GCA_037147115.1 Planctomycetia bacterium
GCTTCGTCGCGAAGGAGCTCCCGGTAATAGGCTTCCCGTGGCAAGCGCCCCAGCCGCACGACGTTGCGGATTTGTGCACCGACAAGGCTGTGCGGATCGCGCCGCTCGAAAAAACCGGCGATCGACTCCAATTGATCGAAGGCCTCGGAGCGATTGGCAGGCGCACCCCGCCGCCCTTCGCTGACCTCTCCTTCCCCTGCCTCGGTCGGATTCCCTTCGGCAGCAGCGCCGACGTCGCTGTCGACGGGTTCCTCCTTGGTCTGCGGAACGGCCCCCGGGGCAAAGGTGCGAATCGCCGCATCGCACTCCTCGAAGAGGTCGCGGATCGGGCCGGCCGGCAGCACGGCGGCGCCGTCAGAAGCACTCGACACGGCATTGGAAAGCAATTCCCATTGCTCGGCCGCATACCCAAGTTCGAGGAACACCTCCCGGAGGTGGGGAACCGGCGTCGAGGCGACGGCCTGTTCGAACTGCGCCGGCGACACCGCGCCGCGCTCGATCGCCAGCTTCAACTTTTCTTCGCTCTCCTCGCGCACGAGGTCGCGACTGCTCCGCCAATGGCACAGGGCATATTCTTCGTCAGACCGGCTCTTCGTGAACGGAATATGAAGGATGGCGGGAATCAACAGCCCCTCGCTATCGATGCCGACGAGTCGCTGCAGCGGCAGAGTCCGCTCGTCGACAACGGCCTGCTCGTCCGCCGGCCCGTCCTCCGGATCAGGAATCGGAAACAGATCGCCCCACGTCGATTCCACCATCACCCGGGCCATCGCGAAGCCGGCCGCGAGCCCGATGAAACCGTCCGTCCGCGCGAGGGCCTCGATGGTCATCGCCGCGATCTCGAGGTCACGAGAGCGGTTTCTAAGGATGTCGAGCCCGCCGTCTCGCACCTCTTCCCAGACGCCACGGGCCGCCGGCCACCCTCCTTCGGAGGAGTCACCGTCGTCGGCACGACGCTCGATCCGTCGAGCCTCCTCGCGAAGATCGCGGAGGGCCGACCGGGTTGCCCGCCCCTCCTCGGAAAGCTGGAGGTTCTCGCCGCAGGGCTGATCCCCGCTAATCGGATAGCTGAAGTCGTTCGGTTCGATATCGACGGAGAGTGGCACAGCAGGGGCTCCAAGCAAGGCCGCAAAGTCTTCCCACACTCTACAATGTGAAAGGTTGCGTCGACGGATGGCCCGGGCGCGATGCCCCCCGCTTCGGTCGGGCTGAGTGCGGCCAGGCGCAGGGATGTGTCGACTGTGCCGCCGATGCGGCCTGCCAGCAGAGCCCGCCCTGGAAGTCCTCCTGGCTCGTCAGGCGAATCCGCCGCGTTCCAGGGCGATCCGCAGGTCCGCCAGGGTCCGGGTCTGCAACCGGCTGGCCCAGGCGACGCTGATCCCCACCCGCTTGGCGGCCTCGGTGAGCGTACGGCCCTCGAAAAAAGTCCCGCGTACCAGGGCCGCCTCTTTCTCGGGCAGGGCGTCGAGCAGATCCCGCAGACACATCACCAACTCCAGATGGAGCGTCGCTTCACTGGCATCGGCTTCCCTGCCGAGCAGGTGGAACTCTTGCAGGTCGGTCCGTGCCGGCCGCCTCGAGGGTTGCTGAGC
>JBAWVV010000830.1:0-1591 GCA_037147115.1 Planctomycetia bacterium
CGACACCGCGGGCGATCTTCTCCAGCTGGGCATGGTCTGGCAGTTCATGGTCAACGCACACGAAAAGTTTGTCGAGTTCGGCCGGGAGTTGCGTGATGGGGGCGAGTACCACAACGAAACATCGGCTCGTCTTACCCTGATGGATCTGGCGCACGAGCGCTTGGATCAGCTCCACGCTGCCCAAGAATCTATGCAGGTTTTCGAATAGCAGGATCGTCGTGCCGGAGCCCTGTGACACCTGCGGCATAGCCCGGACCACAGCCAGCGGATCCTGTGTCTCGGTGACGCCCGGGATCGCGATCTGCTCAAGGGGGAACTGAATCCCAGAGTCGCAGTTCCAGATGCCCAGCCGCCAAGTCTCATCGTGGCACAGGTCGATGATTTCCCGGGCGGCTTCGTGGGGTTCTGCGGTCTGAACCCAGATGGCAGAAAAGGCCGCTGAGATCAGTTCGTGGAGGCGGCTGGCAAGGGTTGGGGTGGAGGTGGGAGTGGGCGTGTCGGTGGATGGTGGCATGGCGGTGGTGTGTCTCCGTAGGAGTGAGAAAAACCGGGCAGCCAACGACGGAGGAAACAAGGCCCTCAAGCGCCGTGGCTGCCCGGTCGTGAAGAAGTGGTGCTGGGATCGCGTGTCGACTAGCTGCCTTGCGACAGCCGGCTCTGCTGGGCCTGCTGGAGGTGGAACTCCGGCAGCAGCGTCTCCTTGCTGATTACGCCCAAGGCCCGCTCCAACTCCCGGGTGGCGTCCTTGCAGGACTTGCCCGTGAAGCCGGTGGTCTTGATCGACACGGCGCCCTCGGGGGATACCGTGATCTCGATCGTCTTGCTGGTAGGAATGCTCATCAGGCGGCACCTCCCACGCGCACGGCCAAGCGAATCGAGCCGTCCTCGAGCCGGGTCTCGCTGACGCTGTGGCCCTTCTTTCGGGCCTCGAGTTTGGCTTTTTCGACCGCGTAGCCTTGGAGGAACGCATCCAGGTGCCTCTGCTCGCCCCAATAGCCTTGATAGTTGTCGTACTCGAGCTGGCCGGTCTTCAGGTCGCACACCAGCGGGTAGCGCCAGCCCGGAAGCTGCACGCAGAGGCCCGTCACGGTAGCGCTGAACAGCCTGACCGTCTTGTGATCGGGTACAGAAAGCTTGAGGCGGATGCAGGCCGCCTTCACGGCGGCCTCATCGGTCACCTGCGTTTTGATCTGAACGATGTGGGACATGTTAGAAGGGCATCTCCTGGGGTTCGTGGGATTGGGAGTCGTAGTCGGGATCTCGCTCACGCTCGTTTGCGGCCACGAGTGCCCGCAGATCAACGTCGGCCCCGAGCAGCGGCCGTGATGGAATCGGCGTCAGCCATCGAGGGCTCTCGCCCGTGACCTCATCGAGCAGGACATTGACGAGCTGCGCATCCGCGGGGCCGCTTCGCGTGACGAGCCACAGGGCCATGCCACCAACAGCGAGGACCAAGGCAATTACGACGGTGGGCCCGAAAGATTCCAGGGCCGCAGCCCACGCCGAGTCGTTCGCGCTGAAGTCCCGCCACCGTTCGAGGTGCCCGGCCAGCTGCGATCGTTCACTGGAGAGCTGGCTGATGGCCTCGGCG
>JBAWVV010000831.1:0-1589 GCA_037147115.1 Planctomycetia bacterium
CGGATGCGGAGCCAATGGCCACCTGCCCCGCCGCCCCGCACCCGCGGGGCGGCGGGCGGTCAGGGTTTTCAGTGCTCTTCGGTGCTCTTCGGTGCTTCGACCCGCTGGACCGTCGGAGGCTTTTCAGATCGAACTCGTGGCGGATTCGGGTCGGTTGGCCATGCCTCCACCGATCCGATGTCGTCATGAGGGTTCGCCGGTAGGTACGCCACTCGTGGGCAAAGGTGGCCCCGATCCCCGAACGCGAGTATGATCCGCCCATGCAAACCACATTGCTGCAGCGAATTACGATCGAGCCCGGCAAGTGCGGCGGTAAGCCGTGCATTCGCGGCTTGCGGATTCGTGTCTGTGACGTGCTCGAATTGCTCGCCAACGGCGCGGCAATCGAGGAGATTCTGGCCGATTACCCGTGTCTCGAACGAGACGACATATTCGCGGCTATCGCTTACGCCGCCCGACAGACGAATCACGTCGTGGTCGAAGTGGCATGAAGTTTCTCGTCGACAATCAATTGCCGCCATCGCTGGCGGGTTGGTTGTGCGATCGTGGGCACGATGCCTTCCACGCGTACGACGCCGGCTTGGCAAGGCTTGATGATCGGACCTTGTGGTCTCATGCCGTAGCCGACGGTCGGATCATCGTTTCCAAGGACGAGGACTTCCTCTACCTCGCGAATCAGCCGGATGCGATGGGGCGAGTGCTGTGGGTGCGGTTGGGAAACTGCCGCAACGCCGTGCTGCTTGCGGCGTTCGCCAGAGCGTTCGAGAGAGTCGAAGCAGCGTTCGATGCCGGGGAGTCGGTCGTCGAATTGTCCTGACTCCCGGGACACGTCGCACCAATCAGAGAAGTTCCGCCGTTTCGCGGGGGACGATGCCTGAAGTTTCCCCCCCCGCCCCGCACCCGCAGGGCGGCGGGCTGTCAGGGATTTTCTGGGGTCGTCGGCGCTTCGACCCGCTGGACCGTCGGAGGCCTTTTCAGATCGAGCTCGGTCGACTCCATCACCTCGACGAGCGCGTGAGAGATCCGCTTCATCTGCTCGAACTCTTGCTTTATCTCGTCGAGACGCTTGCCGAGGGTGGCTAGATCGGCGGGTTTGCGGGCGTCGGCCTCCTTCTCGATCGCCTGCCGGGCCTCCTGCTTCGCTCCGATCTCGTCCTGCAGTTCCTTGAGCTTCTTCAGGAGCTGGTCGCGGCGGCCGAGACGGATGAGCTTCTCACTCTCGACCACGTCGGTGACGAAGGCCTGCGCTACGGCATCGACGATCTGCTGGAGGTTGTCGGCCCGCTCCCCCCGCAGGCCGACACGGATCAGGTCCGTCTTTTCCGGCGCCGTCACGTCGAGCGCCGCACCAAGCCACGCCATCGGGTCGGCTTCCTCGTTCCGCACCGTCTCGAGGTTCGCGATTTCGGGCTGCCGCAGCGCCGAGAGCAGGATGAGGGGGCTCTCGAGCCTTTCAATGAGCGTTTGGCGGGTCGTCTCGTACCGTTCGTCGTGGCCTTCCTCGGAACCGGCAGGACGATTCACACGGATCCAAGCGACGGCTTCGTGGGCCCCGTTGACGACTGCCGGGGTGGGATCGCCCGCAGGCT
>JBAWVV010000832.1:0-1581 GCA_037147115.1 Planctomycetia bacterium
CGCCGGTGACATCGTGTGGGCCACCTACCGCGAGACGCAGACCCTCGACCCGATCCAGGCTTTTGACTACCCGGAGAACACCACGGTGTCACTGCTTTGCGACGCGATGTTGCGCACGGGGCCCGACATGGTGATCGGCCCAGGCCTGACCACCATGACCAACCCAACTCCGACCACACTCGATTTCAAGATCGGTGCAGGCGCGAAGTTCTGGGACGGCAATCCGGTAACCACCGATGATGTGATCTACAGCCTTCAGCGCGCCGCCGACCCCAATGGGGGCGGCTTCTACAGCGCGATGTTCTCGCGTGTTGAGTCGATCAAGGCATCGGCCGCTGACACCGTAGAGATCACCTTGAAGCAGCCCGACTTCTGGCTGCCAGGCGAACTCTCGTCCACTGCGGGCATGGTCTACGAGAAGGCATACGCCGTTGCCAAGGGTAAGGACTTCGGCACGGTCACTGGCGGCATCATGTGCTCCGGTCCGTTCAAGCTCGACTCGTGGAAGACCGGCCAGGGAGTGACCGTCGTACCCAACGCTGACTACTGGGACTCGAGCCTGCCTAAGCCGAAGTTCAACAAGTTGACGATCATCGGTGTGCCTGATGACGCCACCTTTACTGCTGGCGTCAAGACCGGTGAGATCTCGGGCGGTTGGTACAACCCGCTCTCCACTCTTGGCCAGCTGCAGTCTGACCCGAACGTCCATGTGTATCAGGGTGCGCCTTTTGCGACGTCAGCCATGGTCATCAGCGCCACCAAGGGCCCGCTGGCCAACCCGCTCGTGCGTCAGGCCGTGTCGTATGCACTTGACCGCAAGGGCGTTATTGCCACTGTATTCAAGGGTGCCGCCACAATGCCGCATGCTCTGATGGCTTCTGGCACATGGGGTTACTCGCCTGATGTGTTCGGTGCCGCGTACGATGCACTGCCGGCGCTCGACCAGGACATGACCAAGGCGATGGATCTCATTCAGCAGGCTGGTGCTGCTGGCCAGACCATCATCTTCAACAGCGGCACGGGCACGGGTGGCTTCGGTGCGGCCGCTAATGGCGTTGCGACCGTGACCTTCACCGCCGCGCCCACGAATACGAACCTCATCATCTCGCCCTGGGCGGTTGCTCAGGTGGCGGGCAGCGGTGCCGCAAACGACGCCTCCTTCATCGGCGCCGGCACGACGCTCACGGCATTTGCCGGCACGCCCTTCGTTGGTACCGGTTCCACAGCCACGACGGTTTACACTACGAACGCGGCCAGCCCGACCGTCACTGCCACGGAAGCGATGTACGGACTGCAATTGCAGGCCGCGAACAACGTGCTCACGCTCAACAGCGGCGTGACCCTCACCATTGGCGCCGCGGCCGGATTCGGCGGCTTGATCATGAACGGCAACAACGCCGCCATCAACGCCGCCAGCGGCACGCCAGGGCTTACCCTTGGCACGACCACCGGTGCGGCTTACATCTACGTGGGCGGCACTGGTTCCGCGATCAACGTCCCCGTCACCCAGACCGGGGCCGGCACGGTCACGGTCTTCGGTCCTGGCTCGCTCGCCCTGACCCCCGCCTCCGGCACCAACGC
>JBAWVV010000833.1:0-1580 GCA_037147115.1 Planctomycetia bacterium
CCGCCAGATCGGGGCGTAGCTCAGCCTGGCTAGAGCGCTACGTTCGGGACGTAGAGGTCGCACGTTCGAATCGTGTCGCCCCGACTGAACTTTCGTTCACTATCGCGACAATCCCCGGGAAAACCACGGTTTCCTCGGGGATTGTTGTGTTTCGGCCCCCGTCATGCGAGACAGTGCGGGCCGTCGCTCAGCTCGCTGTACTGTCTTGTGCGCCGGAATCTGCACCGCGGCAGCGGTCGAAGCTTGGCTGCCCCCCTCGCGGCGTGCTTAGCGGGGGCGTTTATGCTGCAGCTTTTGCGCGTTAACGCAACGACGCCTGGGGACTTGAGTCGCCCTAACCAAGAGGCTGGAAAGCAATTGCGGCCAGGGGCGGCTGCACCCGTGCGGCGCGATAACTTGCAGGCGTAGGTGGTTATACGGACCGTATAAATACGAGTTCGGCGGCGGAGGGCGCACGGATCGATGAGCCACATTGCGGACCTGGAAGTGCTTGAACCCGGCACCCTCGCCGTCGGCTGGCTGGAGCCGGAGTTCCCGTATCCGCAGGTTGCGGTCGCCCCGGAGTTCGCGGCCCGGCTCGGCGAGTTCGCTCACCGTTGGTACGCCAGCATCGAGGCACTCCACGGCGGGGTGGCGATGGGCTACCACACCTGCGGGTTCTGCGGCAAGTCCCACGGGTCGGGCACGTTCGGGGTGCCGTCCGGAGACACCCTGTACTGGTGCCCGGAGCTGGTCGCCCACTACGTCCAGGCTCACGGGTACGCCCCGCCGGCCGCGTTCGTGGCGGCGGTCATGGCCTGCCCGTTGCCCGGCACCCCGGAGTACGCGGCGGCCGTCGCCCCGATCGTCGCAAGGCAGGCCGAACCAGGCCCTGCAGCAGACCCCGCCCCGTAGGTTGTTTCCAACGCTCGGCTCCCTGGGGCGGGGCTGCCGAGCTTAGTCGTCCGGCGGAAGGATGGCAGATGGCCGTCACGGGCCAAGCAGGGCCGCTGGCACGACGGCGATCCCGTCGGGGCGTCGATAGGCGCGCGGGCCGCTGTTGATGACGACGGCATCGAGGCATTCTTCACCGAGTTGCTCGCGGAGCCACACGAGATTCTTCACGTCCTCGTCTCCCACCGCGCCTCCCATCTTCACCTCAATGGCGAGCACCCGCTGGTCGCGCCGTTCGATGATCAGGTCGACCTCCCGACGCCCGCCGTGCTGGCGAAGGTGGAACACCCGGGCCTCCGCCCCCTGCGCCAAAACCCGCACGCACATCGTGACGAGCGACTCGAAAAACTGACCGAGCAACGGTCCGTCCCGAACCGTCGTCGGGTTTGGTCCCCCGCCGACCAGCAGACCGGCGGCATCGAGCCCGAGAAGGCGAGCCGCCAGAGCCGGATCGGCAAGATGGTGTTTCGGTGCCTGCGAGAGTCGGGCCAGGCGATTGCGTGTCGGTAGCCAGGCGGGCAGCGGTTCGACAATCCAGAGCCGCTCGAGCACGTCGCGATACGGCATCGTTGTGGTCTTTGCCGGTTTCTCACGTTGGCCGGCGGTGGCTGCATCCCGGATCGTCTCGACGCGTGGCGGGGCCGCAA
>JBAWVV010000834.1:0-1579 GCA_037147115.1 Planctomycetia bacterium
TGTGGCAAATCCCGCACGAGGCCACGTCGATCTCAACGTGCTCATCGCCGAGGGGCCCAAGATCGATCTCCACCTTGGAAAGCTTTCCCTTGGGCTCTGTGGCTGCAAGTGCGATGGTCGACACAGGAAATGCTCCGGGGAGGGAAGGGTGATCTCTGAGGATAGCAGGCTGTGGATAACGTGCCCCGCAGCCCGGTTGGGGAGGCCTTTTCCACGGACAGCGAAGCAAGTTCCCCCTCGCTTGCAAATCCCGCTGACGACCCCTTCTCCCTGGTTTGGCATTGACACTCGAGAGTACAGCACGGTTCTCTGGAGGGTTGGTCTTCAAAACAGATGGAACCTGCGAAAAGGACATCGTATGCACCCTCGACCAAGGCTCGCGCTGGCCACGGCTTTCCTCGCTCTCCTGTTCGCGCCTGCGATCGACGCCGCACCGATCAGCGGGCTCTACATTTTCGGGGACAGTCTTTCCGATCCGGGCAACAGCGCCATCGACTTCGGGTCGACCGCAGTTCCCCCGTTCAAGGTCACCCAACAGAGCGACATCACGTCCAACGCGTTCATCCCGACATTTCCGTATGCCAATTCCCTTCAATACAGCAATGGCAACGTCTGGGCGTACCAGTTCGCAACCATGCTGGGACTACCGTGGCAGGTGGCTGGCCCCGTCCGTGGCGGCGGAATCGGAGCAAACTACGCCTTCGCTAACGCGGCGACAGGCCCCTTGAACAACAGTTCGTCCCCTCCGACCCTGCTCACGCAGACGGGAAACTTCATCACCAGCCTCGGAGCAGCCCAGGCGCCCGGCGACGCCCTCTACGTCATCGCGGGTGGCGGCAACAACGCCCGCACCGCGCTCTCCGCGATCGCCGGCGGTGCCGATGCTACGGCCACAATCCGCGCGACAGCCGTCCAGTTCGCTGCTGATATCGGCAACATCGTCGATGCCCTCCAAGGCAAGGGGGCGAGGCGGATCGTCGTGTGGAACGCACCCAACCTGGGGCTCGCTCCCGCCGTGGTCGCCGGCGGGCCCGCGGCTTCGTTCCTCGGCACCACGCTGACCACATCGATGAACGACGCGATGGCTCTTCGACTCGCGGGTGAGGTCGACGTCAAGACCTTCGACTTGTTCGGCTTGATCACCTCGATCACTGCCAATCCCGGCGCCTACGGCCTGACGAACGCCACCAACGCATCGGGGGCAATTCCCGGAGCCGATCCTTCGACGTATCTCTGCTGGGACGGGATCCACCCGACATCGGCCGGGCATGCGATCCTCGCCGAGTCGATGTATGTGGTGGCCGTGCCCGAGCCGTCGGGTTGCCTCCTCGTCGCAACGAGTCTGATGGCGGTCGTCACCGTGCTCCGTCGTCGATCCAAGACTCGACAAACGTCATGACACTCGCCGCCGACCTCAGGATGCTGGCCTCCATCCCAGCGCGTGCTGCGCTTTTCGACCGGCGTTCACAAGGCGCAAAAAGCGGCGCAGCAGGTATCGGCCGGGGATCGCAGCACGTCGCACGATGGGAGCAGAAACGACACAATCCCCGAGGAAACCGTGGTTTTCCCCGAGGATCGT
>JBAWVV010000835.1:0-1578 GCA_037147115.1 Planctomycetia bacterium
GCGCCTGGGTGGCCGTGGGGCGGCGGGCGGGGAGGGCTCCGGAGGCGACGAGGAGGACTTCCTGCCGCGTCCCTCGGGCGAGGCGGACACCGGAGGGGAGGACCGCCTCGAGCACCTCCCCCCAGCGGGCCAACCACCGCTCGGCCATCCACTTGGTCAGCTCGAGCATCCGTGGCGAGAGGAGCGGGGCGGGGTCTTCGACGCCGATCACTTCCTTGAGCGGTGCCAACGGCAGTTCACCGCTGCGGATCGCCACGCAGTAGGCGATCTGCTCGCGGTTGGCCCGCCCGAGGGGCACTGTCACGCGCCGGCCCGGCTCCACGGTGCCGACGAGACGCTCGGGGACGAGGTAGTCCAGCGGCTTGTCGACCCCGTCGGGGAGGACGACGGTCGCCACCATCCCCTGCCGGACGTCGTCCTCCTCCCACTCGGGCCGATGCTCGAAGAGATCGCGCTGGCCCGTATGATGTTCTCCCATGCAAGGATTAGACCCCCGGCGGCCGGCGCGGCCAACCGGTTGGCCTGCCGGCGGCTCAGAGGGAACTCGAAGCGATGCGTGTGGGGATCTACGGCGGCAGTTTCGATCCGGTCCACATCGGCCATCTCCTCGTCGCCGAGAGTTGTCGGGAGCAGGCCCGGCTCGACCGTGTCCTCTTCGTCCCCGCCGCCACGCCGCCGCACAAGCAAGGGCGCCAACTCGCCCCGGGAGTGGATCGGCTGGCGATGCTGATCCTTGCCACCGGCGGTCATCCCGCCTTCGAGGTCCTGGACGCCGAGCTCGACCGCCGTGGTATCAGCTGGACGGTCGACACCCTCGAGGCCCTCGCCGCGGAGAGTCCCACCGACAGCCTCCATCTGATCCTCGGGCCCGATGCCCTAGCCGGGTTCCCCGACTGGCGCGATCCAGCCAGGATTCTCGAGCTCGCCACCCCGCTTGCCGTGGAACGGGAGGGGATCGACGACATCCGAGCGCTGGTCGCGGGTCAGCCGTTGCTCGATCTGCTCGGGCCCGCGAGGGCCCAGACGTTGGCCGATGAGCGCGTGATCTGCCCGGCGGTGGGGATCCGCTCGACCCAGATCCGCGCGGCGATCCGCGTCGGCCGCAGCATCCGCTACCGAACACCGGCTGCCGTCGATCGCTACATCGCCACCCACGGGCTCTACCGATCGCCGGAATGACCCCTGTCAGCGCCCGGATCGGTGCCTGCGGAGGCGGGATTCGAGGAGGTGGCTGACCGGTTGGTCGCCCACGTCAGCGTCAGCGGCGAGGACATCGAGGAGGGTGTCGAGCCGCTGGCTGGAAGGATGCGCGGCATTGAGGAGGATCTGACGCTGGCCGCCGACGGCGCAAACGCCCCCCGGCACTTCGCCGAGCGGTTCCTCACGGACGCGGTAGCCGAGATCGCGGGCCAGTTGCATCGCCTCCTCGAGGAGGCCGAGCGTGTCGGACACCGGTTCAGCGCCCCCGTCCGCCGCCTGGACCGCCCCAGCCACCATTGCCGAGGCCGAGTTGCTGGCGGCGCTGATCCATGGCATTACGAAACTCAGTGAATTGCGCCCGCTGCGAAGGGCTCGTGC
>JBAWVV010000836.1:0-1572 GCA_037147115.1 Planctomycetia bacterium
GTCCCCAGCCGTCCGCTGAACGTGAGTGGTCGGCTCGACGGGCTCCCCGTCTATCTCGAGAACACCGGGAGCGGATGGACGTTGAACCTGCTCGACGCCCCCGCCTCGGACCTGACGTTCCGGATCTCCTACTACGGCTACTTGCCGGATCTCGTGCTCGAGACCGACAGCAATGCCCTCACGACGGACTACGAGGACCTCGTCGAGAACACGGTGAAGGCGATTGCTTTCGCAAGCATCAATGACCCGGTTGCCGGACTGTTCGACGCCAAGGCCCGGGAACTCCAGTCCGACGCGATCCTCACGGACAAGCGGCGGAACTCCACCGGCCGGACGATGCGGATGGGGGGCTGATCTATATGGGACTCCTAAGTTCTCCCGATTTCGACCCGGCCCAGCCGGCCGACGCCGATTCCGTAAAGTTCGGGGCCGGCTGGATCCGCGACATCAAGGCCCGGCTCCAGACTTTCGGCGCCACCCTGTTCAACCTCGACACGGGGGATTTCCGGGACAACGTCATTCGCTCGGCGAGCCTCACGGCGTCGGGCGTGACTCCGGGCACCTATTCCCGGGTCCAAGTGAACGCGAAGGGGCTGGTGGTCGACGGCAGCAACCCGACCGAGCGCCAGACGGCCCGCCTCTACCGGGCGAAGTTTTCCGCCGACGGCACCTACTACTACGAGACCCCCACGGCGGTCGTGGTGAACGGCACCGGCGTCGTCGATTCGGTTTCGCTCGGGAATTTTGCCTACGTCTCGGCGCCGTTCGACGGCACGCTCACCCCGGGCACGGGCGCGACTTACGCGTCGTTCGTCTTTTCGCCTCCGGCCGGCGTGACCCGGGTGAAGGCGACCGTGATCGGCGGCGGCGGCGGGGCGTGGGGCGACAGCGCGACGATCGCCGGCAGCACCGTCTGGTACGGCGGCGCCGGTGGCGGGGCCGTCGAGACGATTATCTGGGATCTCGACGGCACGGGCACCGAGGTCCTGAAGGTTTGCGTCGGCACCGCCGGGGCCACGGCACTCAGCGGCGGATCCCCGGGGCACAACGGGTGCCCGAGTCAGGTCTACCTCACGGCATCGATGTATGCCACCGCGGGGCACGGCGATTCGGCCACGGGCTCCGCCGGCGGTTCTCCCCACAGCGGGAGCGAATCGGTTTCTCTGGGCGTCCTCCGGAGCAAAGGGCTGCCCGGGGCGAGCCATTTGGCCGGACTGTCTGGATCGGGTTTCGTCCAGTTTGGGCAGGGTGCGGACGTCAACCAGTCGGGGGCCGGCCTCGTCGTGCTGGAGTGGCTGCAATGAAGCTCGGCTCCGACTTCAACGCGTCGAAGCCGACGGACTCGGATTTTGTCCGGCATCCGACGGCGCGCACGCTGGCGGCCGAGCTGCGGTCCATCAAGCAGCGGATGGCCGATTTTTTCGGCCGTTCGTTCCAGCTCGATTCCGGGGATCTCAAGGACGACATAGTCCCGGTCCCCGCGCTCCGCGACAGCGCGACGAATCCGTCGAGCGGGTCGGAGTATTATCGCCGGGTGACGGTCGACCGGAACGGGTTTGTCCTCTCCGGAAG
>JBAWVV010000837.1:0-1568 GCA_037147115.1 Planctomycetia bacterium
GCCTGGCTCGGCCGCCGCGACTCGCTCGGCCGGCTCGTCCTCAAGCTCGCCGGGACGGCGGCGGTTGTGATCATCGGTGTCACCGGCCTCTCCATCGCGATCCGCTCGACCGAGCGCGTGGCCGCCCAACGCGTCGCCGCGATCCACGCCGAGAACCTCGCGAAGCAGGCCCAGATGGAGGCGATCGCGCAACAAGCCATCCGGGGCCCGATGGAACCGATGTCGATCCCCGTGGAGTTACTCCCCCCCTTGCCGACCCTTCCCGCGGCCTCGGACCTCCCAGCGGCCAACGCGCCGCAGGCGCTCGTGCTCCCAGCCGAAGGAGACCTCCCGCCGCCCGTCGATGGGCGGAGCGTGCCGGCCGACGACTGGGACATCATCCGCCAGCAGTGGGAGTCGAATCTCGAGATGACCGATGAGTGGCTGGCTGACGCCCGAACGGTGGCGAGAGGAAGGATGACTGTCCGTGAGCGTGTTATCGATGAACCGTTGGGTGTGGAGGTCTGGAAAGACTCCTTCGAGAAGATCGATTTCGGCCCCGACGAGTCGCCCGCTGCGGAGCAGCTGCTCTCCATCGGCAGCCCAACGAACTGGCAGCAGGAGCTCACGACCGCGTTCCGGGGCCGCTCCGTGATGTCGATCATCAAAGAATCGGGTGTCCGGCAGGTGGTTGAGGCGGGGGACACGATCACCGTCACGACCGACCCCGAGCCGGGCGACGGCTACGAGCAGCGGTTTCGGTTCACGTTTGACCGCGAGACGGGAGCCATCCAAGCCAAGTCGCATGAAGTCAGGTTTCGCAGAGCCGGGTCATTCCAGCGCATGAACCTCACCCGGGCCGGGGACTTCCGCCTCGTGGCCTCAGGCGTCGCCCTTCCCCATCGGATCACGGTGGAACACTCCGATCTCACCCCCGACTTTCCAGCGGACGAAATCGCCCCCCTGGCGCGCTCAATCAGCATCGATATCGCCGAGTGGAAGCCGACGCCGGAAGGCACCAAGGAAGACGAGGATCCTCGGGACCCGGCCGAGGAGTGGGGCGACGACGAATCACCAGAGGACGCGGACAAACCTCAATCCGAAACGGAAGAAAGCGAAAGTATCGCCGAAAAACAGGGGGCTTCGGAGGCGAGCCAAGACGGTGTCGACCAAACAAACATCCCCGACGATAGACTTCCGTAGGGGAATCGATCAACACCTTCCTGCGGGGACTGTTGCCATGACCGCAGCCCCTTCGGACACTCGCCACGCCGATCCCGCCACGCGCCTCGTCGCCATCGCTCACCCGCGCGACGACATCGAGGCGCAGCTGATCACCAATCTCCTCGCCGATGCCGGCATCGAGGCGATGGTCACCGGAGGGGCGCTTGCCGGCTTCCGGGCCGAGGCCCCGGCCAATGTCTGCGTCGTCGTGCGGAGCGCCGATGCGGATGCCGCGCGCGAGACGCTTGCCGAGGCGAGGCCGACGATCGACGACACGGAAGTCGGTGACGATTCCCCCTCCGATACCGAAGCGCCGCAGGGAAGCGCTCTCGACGTCGTCTTCCCCGCCGCTTTGGTTCTCGGTG
>JBAWVV010000838.1:0-1568 GCA_037147115.1 Planctomycetia bacterium
GCGACAGTTGTCGCCCTTCCGGACGATAGTGGCCGCTGCTGTTGTTGATATAGACGAGGTCGCCAGCGACCACCGTGATACAGCCTGTGCAGAGCACCTCGCTGCCACCAAAATAGCTCGAGTGATAAAACGAACCCTTTGAAGCGGCGTGGTTCCAGTGCCTGCTCGAATAGATGTTGCGGTTCACGCCCATCGCGAATCCGGCGACACCCTTCCCGCCGTTATTTTCCCTCCCCGAGAAGGCAGTGTTTGCCTTCGGGGTGTGGTTCTTCCCGTCTTGGGTCCTCGACCTGTCCTTGAATTCATCTCCGGAGCAATCGAACGGCTCGAGCACCCCGTGGGCATTGGTGATCATCAACTTGCCACCGCTGACATGCAGTTGACACGCCAAAGCCTCCTCGTCACTGAGATAGACGAGCCGCGTAGCTTTTTTCCCCGTGACGGGATCCTTGTGCACTTCGCGTCCAACGTTTGCATCGACTGTATGGCCATGCGATGTCATGCCGATCAGTTGCTGGTTGAGATGGGCGTCGATCTCGTCGCCATTGACGCCGAAGACCTTGCCGAAGGCGTCGGCGGCAGCCCAGTGGAGTGCTCGATAGAAAGGAAAGAGGGCGCAGTCGTCGTCGGTGCGCAGTTTGGGATTGCGTGAGATGGAAGCCATGAACTTGCCCGTCACAGTGTAGATGTCCACGAGCAGCGAGCCGAGGATGGCTTTCGAGATCTGGTTGTTGGGTTCGCCCGCCTGCAGTTTGCCGGCCTGGTATCGCCCGATCGCCGCGTCGACGACGTAACGGTTGGTCAGATCGCCGGCGACCCGCCCGCCGGGCTGGTGCGATCCATGCTGATGGCCAGTGTGCGTTTGCTGAGCAGCGACGGCGGCGACAAATCCCATCTGCCTAAGTTGCGCGCGAGTGGTCGGGGCGGCCGGGCTGACTGCGAGGCGGCCTTGAAACTGCTGCGCGATGGCTTTTTTTGCCTCGTTGGAGCGGAACATCGCGAGCCGCTGATTCGCTTTAACGACATCCCCTGCCCAACTCGCCAGCGTCGGGATCTCCACGTAGTTGTGGACGCCTGTGGGCTGCATGAGCGTGCTGTGAAGATCGCTCGGCATAAAGCCGCTCTCCTTGTGTTGCTACTATCGCTGCGATGAGAGATTGGAGTCCCGCGACCGAACCCTTGGAGAGCATCGGGCGCCATCGAGGGTGAACCGGTTCAAGCTCGTGGGACGCTACCGGTGTTGTTTCCTCCATGTCGCCTCAAAGAATAGCCCGCTCAATGGCACCCCAGCAACCATTCCCGAAACGGAGTGGGTCGACTTGTGGCCGCTGCAGCGCCCCAGCTAGAATTTTCGGCAGGTAGGAAACGCTCCCCACCACGTTGCCAAACTCGTTTCACAGAGAAATGTTCATGAATACGCACGGTGTCAACACGCTGCAGTCCAATGAGTTCGCCGTCACGCTCGACGGTGAGGCGATCGACACGATCCTCTCCTGCGATATGTTCGAGTATCTGACGGCCGCAGGGGATGCCGACAAGCCTTTCCTGACCTTCTACAAGCAGGTCGA
>JBAWVV010000839.1:0-1562 GCA_037147115.1 Planctomycetia bacterium
GGATTTGGGGGCGGGGGCCGACATCAAGCGTCTCCTCGGGGGCCGCTACGGGACTGCCGGTCGAGCCAGGCCTGCGGATCGGCCGGGTCGTAGTCGAGGAGCTCGTAGAGCTCCTCGCGGGTCTGCATGAGGTCGAGGAGGCTCTCCTGTGTCCCCTCGTCACCGATGATCGCCAGCGCCGCGTGCATCGCCTGCATCGCCACGCGCATCAGGGTGACGGGGAAGAGGACCGCCGCGAACCCTAGATCGGAGAGCTCGTCGACGGTCAACAGCGGGCCGACGCCGAACTCGGTCATGTTCGCCAGGAGCGGTGCTTCGCCGGCGAAGTCGCGGCCGATCCGGGCGAGCTCGTCCCGATCCCGGGGGGCCTCGGGGAAGAGCCAGTCGGCGCCCGCTTCACGGTAGGCGTGGAGCCGGGCGAGGGCGTCATCGAGGCCCGCCACACCGCGGGCGTCGGTGCGGGCGATGATCACGGTGTCGGGGTTGCGGCAGCCGGCGCGGGCCGCGGCCACTTTCTCCACCATCTCAGCGGGCGTCACCACCTGCTTGCCCGCGAGGTGGCCACACCGCTTCGTTCCCCCTGTCCCGCTGGCGGCCCCCTGCTGGTCCTCCAGTTGGATCGCCGCCGCCCCTGCCGCCTCGAGCACGCGGACGCATTCCTCCACCTCCCGCGGACCGCCGAAGCCGGTGTCGGCATCGACGACGAGGGGGATGTCGGCGGCCGCCGAGAGGATTCGGGTGTGGGCGGCGAGTTGGTCGAGGGTGATCAGGCCGATGTCGGGCACGGCGTGGACGCCGGCCGAGAGCACCGCGCCGGAGAGGTACATCGCCTGGAAGCCCTCGCGCTCGATCAGCTTGGCGACCAGCGCCATCGGTGCCCCGGGAATCGCCACCGTCTGCTCACTGATGAGCCGGCGCAGAATCGTGGCCTGGGACATGCCGGGGGATCCGGGCGGAACGGAGGAGTGATCCATGGAGACGCGGTATCCTAACGGGGCCTGCCTGCCGGGGCGTGACGGTGGAGCGGACTCCCCGCGGGCGCCGGTTATAGGACCGTGCCATGCCCGAGGAAAGCGTCGCCTCCCCTGCCGCCGTTGCACCGCCGTCAGCGCGGCTCGTGCGGCTTGTACGCTGGATCTGCGAGATCGTTCTCATGACCGCGATCTTCGCGGCGGCCGGTGCCTGGCCGACTCCAGACACCAACGAGGCCCACTACCTCGCCCGCGCCCGGCACTCCTGGGATCCGTCGTGGGGAGCGGGGGACTTTTTCCTCGATTCGCCGGAAGCCCATGGAGTGTTCTACCGGCTTCTGGGGCCCCTGGCCGCCGCCCTCCCGCTTGAGCAGGCCGCGTGGATCGGCCGTTGGCTCGGGTGGGGGAGCTTGGCCGCCGGGTTTTCCTTTCTCGCGGCGGCTCTGCTGACGACGACCGGAGCGAGGATCCTGGCAGCGGCGTTGTTCTCGCTGGCGGCCCGCCACACTCCTGCGGCGGGAGAGTGGGTGATCGGTGGCTGCGAGTCGAAGGTCTTCGCCTGGGCCCTCGTGCTCGCTGGTGTCGGCTGGT
>JBAWVV010000840.1:0-1561 GCA_037147115.1 Planctomycetia bacterium
CGGCAAGGCCTATGTCGGCACCAACAACGGCAAGGGCTGGCTCAAGCGGTATCCGGCCGCCACCGACCTGGGCTGTCTGCTGGCCTTCGACATCAAGGATGGCTCGTTTCTCTGGCAGGATTCAAGCGAGAAGCTGCCCACCGGACGCGTGCATGACTGGCCCCTGCAGGGCATCTGCTGCGCACCGCTCGCGGAGGGCGACCGCCTCTGGTACGTGACCAGCCGGGGCGAAGTGAAGTGCCTCGACACCGAGGGATTTCGGGACGGCGAGAACGACGGGCCATTCACGGCCGAGAAGGTTTCGGCCAATGATGAATCCGACGTGGTCTGGGTGCTCGACATGATGAAGCAGCTGGGTGTGTCCCAGCACAACATGTGCTCCTGCAGCGTGACGACCGCGGGCGACCTGCTGTTCGTGAACACCAGCAACGGCGTGGACGAGGGGCACCTCAATCTTCCGAATCCCGCCGCCCCCAGCTTCTTGTGCCTCGACAAGCGTGACGGCAAGGTGCTGTGGGCCGACGACTCGCCCGGTGCCAACGTGCTGCACGGCCAGTGGTCGAGCCCCGCCTTCGCGGAATCGGGCGGCGTGCCGCAGGTGCTCTTCGGCGGCGGCGACGGCTGGCTCTATGCGTTCGATGCGCGGGGTGAGAACGGCAAGGCGAAGCTCCTCTGGAAATTCGACTGCAACCCGAAGGAATCGAAATACACGCTCGGCGGCCGCGCCGACCGCAACCACATCATCGGCACGCCGGTCATTCACGAAGGGCTGGTCTACATCGCCGTCGGCGAGGATCCCGAGCACGGCGAGGGCGTCGGGCACCTTTGGTGCATCGATCCCACGAAACGGGGCGACACGAGCCCGGAATTGGCCGTCAGCCTCAAGGCCCCCGACATCCCCCTGCCCCACCGCCGCAACCAGGCGGTCATCAAGGAGCAGGGCGAGGTCGCCAGGCCCAATCCCAACTCCGCCGCCATCTGGCACTATCCAGGATTCGACGCCGACGGCAACGGCAAGCTCGACTTCGAGGAGACGATGCATCGCACCTGCGGCACGGTGGCGATTCAGGATGGACTGCTCTTCGTCGCCGACTTCAGCGGCCTTCTGCACTGTCTCGATCTGAAGACGGGCAAGCCGCACTGGACGCACGACATGCTCGCCGCCAGCTGGGGCTCGCCCCTGATCGCCGACGGCAGGGTCTACATCGGCGACGAGGACGGCGACATCTCGATCTTCACGCTGTCGAAGGAGAAAGACCTGGTCGGCGAAATCAACATGGGCAACAGCGTATACTCCACCCCGATCATCGCGGGCGACACGCTCTACATCGCCAACAAGAGCCACCTGTTCGCGATCCGGCAAGGCGCGAAGCCCCTCTCGGCCGACAAATAGACGCATTCCCGGAACATGTCATGTCCGCCCGCTCGTGCCTTCTGATTGTTCTCGGTTTCGCAACGAGCCTTGCGTCAGCGGCCGATCTGTCCGACCAGACGGCGTTTCGCGTGCGGCCGTATCTGCAAAATCCCGCCGCCGATGCGATGACGATCCGCTGGTGTTCGA
>JBAWVV010000841.1:0-1553 GCA_037147115.1 Planctomycetia bacterium
CCGATCTCTTCCGCGGCGAGACGGTGTGAGGAGAATCCGCCGCCCGCCCCGGCGGAAGGGCTTTTTTGCCGCCCGACCGGCTCGCGGACCTGATCCCGCCGCTAGCCAGAGAAAGGCTTTTCAGTCATGGTTTCCATGATCGCCCGTCGACGGGCTAGCGCGATCGCCGCCTTCCTCGCCCTTCTGCCGCCGTCGGCCATCGCCCAGTCGAGTTCGGGCGGCGAGGTAATCGCCGTCGTCGCCATCGACAGCTACGGCGAACTGAAGCAACAGCTTGATTGGCTCGGGCACCGTATCGACCAGGCGGGCCTGCCCGGGATCGTGGAATCGGGCATCCTGCTCGCAATGAATGGCAAGGCGCTGACCGGCCTTGATGAGAATCGGCCGATCGGCGTCGTCGTCACCACAAGCGACGGCGACATCGGAATCCATGCAGTCGTCCCGGTCACGGATCTCGACGCGCTCCTCGCAGAGTTCCAGGGGGCGACAGGCCCGGTGGAAACCGACGGTGATTTCCGCCGCTTCACGCTGCCGAGCGGTCATGACATCGAAATCGACGAACGTGACGGCTGGGCGGTGATCGGCGAGCCTGGCAAGGCGTTTGGCGTGGCCGACCCCGCCAAGCTGCTCGATCCACTTGTGAAGGACTCCACGCTCGTCGTCGAGACCCACCCGTCCGTGATGCCGGAGTCGCTCCGCACGATGCTCTATGCCAATGTCGTCTCGCGAGAATTGGCCAAGTCGATGCGCCGGGTCATCGACGGGGACCCGACCTTCAAGGGGCCCCCCCTCTATCACCCGGCCCTCTTCAATAGTCTCGGTAACCTCTCCGCCGTCGAGACACTTTCGCTCGCTCTTGCGGTCGATCCGCAGGACAACACCCTGTTCCTCGAAAACAAGGTGATCCTGGTCCATGGCCTCCGGGGATCCATCGCGACCACTCCGCTGACCGTCGCCACCGCCGCCACCCGAGACGGCGGCCGGCCGGCCATCAAGGCCCATGCCGTACAGCCTCTCAACGACTCACAGAAGCTGCAACTGCCCGCGATCCTCGATAAGATCCTGCCGCGGAACACCCACGAGGAGGCGGAGATCTTCTCCGCCGTCGTCCGCCAGCACCGCGCCGCCGCCTGAGTCAATCCCGAGTGGTGGACGCGCGGCTGCCCGGGCTGTATCCGGCGCCCTCCCCGGGCCCCCGTCGCACCGCAATTTTCCGGGGGGCTTGACGGCCCGCGCCACGGCCGGCAGATCACGGGGGCCAAGCCTTTGGATCTCCTCTACTTCGTCCTCTTCGTCAGCATCCTCATCTTCATCCACGAATTCGGTCACTTCGCCTTCGCGAAGCTGTTCGGGGTGAAGGTGCTGACGTTTTCCATCGGCTTCGGGCCCAAGATCCTGAAAGTCCGCGGGAAAGAGACGGAATACTGCATCGGCCTGCTGCCCTTCGGCGGCTTCGTGAAGATGCTCGAGGAGGGCAAGGCGCGCGAGGCGATCCTCCCCGAGGAGCGCCATCGGACCTTCGAATCCCAGACGCTGTGGAAGCGGGTCGTGAT
>JBAWVV010000842.1:0-1540 GCA_037147115.1 Planctomycetia bacterium
CCAAGCGACGCGGATCGGAGGATCGCCCGTCCCGGGCCTCGCCGGCCGCCGCGGCGGTGGCGCCCCTGCGACGATGGCGAACATCGAGAGCCCGCTCCTCGACCGCGCCGCGCAGCGCACCCAACTCGATCTCGTGCAGCGGCTCAACGCGTCGCGCCTGGAGCTCGACGGCGGCACGAGCCCCGATACGGAGGGCGTGATCGAAACGTACGAGTTGGCCTTCCGGATGCAGGACGAGGTGCCGAAGGTGATGGACATCGGCGGCGAGACAGCCGAGACGCTCGAGCGCTACGGCGTGGGCGGCGACGGCACCGATGCCTTCGGCAGGCAGTGCCTCATGGCACGGCGACTCGTGGAAGCCGGTGTGCGGTTTGTCCAGGTGACGCACGGAAACTGGGATCATCACTTCAACCTCGGCACGGCGCTCGAGAACACCGCCCGCCAGGTGGATCGCCCCATCGCCGGCCTGCTCTCCGACCTTTCCGACCGCGGCCTGCTCGACGATACGCTCGTCATCTGGGGGGGCGAGTTCGGTCGCACGCCGCACGGCCAGGGGGCCGACGGCCGCGACCACAACAACAAGGGCTTCACGCTCTGGATGGCCGGCGGGGGCGTGAAGGGGGGCATGGCTCACGGCGCGACCGACGACTATGGCTACGAGGCGGTCGACAAGCGGATGCACATCCACGACTGGCACGCCACCCTGCTGCACCTCTTGGGACTCGATCACGAACGGCTCACCTACCGCTACGCTGGCCGCGACTTCCGCCTCACCGACGTCCACGGCACCGTGGCCCGCGAGATCATCACCTGACCGGCCCTACCCCTATCCGACCATTCCTTTCTTTTTTTTCGTCTGCCATGAACGCTTCCCGGAGACCTTTCATGAAGTGCCTCATCCGCCTGTCGCTCGTCGTCCTCGGTTGCGTGCCCGCGGCCGTGGCGGTCGCCCAGCCGCCGATGGATTCCTCCCCTGCCGAGATGGTGAAGCGGGCCGATGTCGACGGAGACGGCAAGGTGAGCCGGGACGAGTTCATCAAGGCCCGCACGACCGCGCTCGAGCAGGCCTTCGCCCGGATGGACACCGACGGCGACGGCAAGCTCGACGAGAAGGAGGTCGAGGCTGGAGCGGCGCAGGCGCGGGCCATGGGCCCAGCTGGACTCGGTGGTTTCCGCCGTCCCGATGCGGATCGGCCGCAGCGGCCCGGGGGCGACCGGCCGCAGCGGCCGGGGGCAGGCGCGATGGCCGAGCAGGGCTTCGATCGCATGGACGCCGACGGCGACGGCAAGCTCTCGAAGGAGGAGTTCGCCGCCGGAATGAAGCGGCTCCGGGAGCTCATGCAGCAGGGGGGCGCGGGCCTTGGTGGCCCACGCCGCCCCGGCGGCGACCGCGGCCCCGAGCAGGGCTTTCGCCGTCCGCCGCAGCAAGACTGAGTTCGGCCCGACCCGACGACGGTCAACCTGATTCGGGAGCCTGCACCTTGGCCGTGAGCCGAACAGCCGGGAGCGTCGGACCCTTCCTCATCGCCAGATGCAGTGC
>JBAWVV010000843.1:0-1539 GCA_037147115.1 Planctomycetia bacterium
GCATCATCACGTTCCACTTCTCTTCACGGCTGCGTTCATCTTCGCCGCACCCCCGGTTGCCACGGCCGAGGAGCCGGCTCCCGCCCGCGTGGAGCAACTCTTCGATGGAAAGAGCTTCGCGGGCTGGAACGGCGACACGAAAAACACCTGGCGGATCGAAGACGGGGCGATCGTCGCGGGGAGTGCCACGGCTGTCGCGCCGCGAAACGAATTCCTCGCCACTGACCGCACCTTCGGCGACTTCGAGCTGCGGCTGGAGTACCGTCTCGAATGCGGCACCAAGTGCAATGCCGGCATCCAGCTTCGCACCGTCCGCATTCCCGACCACCACGAGGTGATCGGGTATCAGGCCGACATCGGCACGGACGTCGAAGGCTGCCTCTACGACGAGAGTCGCCGCAAGATCTTTCTCGCGACGGCGTCCGACGAGGCCCTCGCGCAGGCCCTCGCCAAGGCGAAGGACGGCTGGAACGAGTATGTGATTCGCTGCGCGGGGCGTCGCATTTGGCTCTCTATCAACGGCGTCACGACCGTCGACTACACCGAGGCCGACCCCGTGATCCCGCAGCAGGGCGCGATCGCGCTGCAGATCCACGGCGACATGCGCGGCACGATCCGCTACCGAAACATCCGCATAATCTGCCAAAAATAGGGCAGCCTTCAGGCTGCCCTACCCCGCCGCTTCAGGGCGACCCCGATTTGGTGGCTGGCACCGTTTTTTCGGTGGCGGCTGTAATCGCAGGACACATCACTTTTCAAAAAATAAACTCGCCTGAAAGTAACGCTTTTTCGTATCCAATCATTTAAGTATCGAGCGTGTGTCCGCCGGCCGTGCCGATCTCGTCCGAGGTCAGCGCACGGACCCGATGACGCCGATCTATAGTAAAACCGCCCAGTAGTTTGAAAATGCCTGCAAAACGACTCGCCGCCTGCCGCTTCGCGGTGATGCTCTCGATGTGGTCCATCGGTCCGCTCGTGTCCGCGGCCGTCGCCGGGCTGCCTGCGAATGTCGCCGCGGTGATTGAGGCCCGCTGTGCGGGCTGCCACGGGGGCGAATCGCCCGAGGCAGGCGTGAAGCTCGACGGTGAGTGGACGGCCGAGCGGCTCGTGTCTGCGGAGGGCAACAACTGGTTTCGCGCCCTCCACGAGATCGAATCGAAGCGCATGCCGCCCGAGGAGGAGGAGCAGCCCTCCGACGCCGAACGGGCCACGGTCGCAAAATGGATCCGCGGCGATCTGGCGAAGCTCCAGCGGGAGCAGCAGCTCGCGGTTGGCCGCAGCCAACTCCGACGCCTCTCCCGCGAGGAATATTGCAACACGATCTACGATCTCTTCGGGTTCCGTCCGCCGGTGACGGTGCTGCTGCCGGAGGACGGCCGGGTGGACGGCTATCAGAAGGTGGCCCAGGCGCTGCCGCTCTCTGCCGCGAGCGTTGATGGCTCGATGCGGCTGGCCGAGCGGATCGTCGAACGGCTGTTGGCGATGCCGCCCGCGCAGCCGACGGGCTTCAAGCGGTACCGGGCCCAGCCGAGCGCGCAG
>JBAWVV010000844.1:0-1533 GCA_037147115.1 Planctomycetia bacterium
AGCCTGCGGGCGATCCCACCCCGGCAGTCGTCAACGGGGCCCACGAAGCCGTCGCCTGGATCCGTGTCAACCGTCTTGCCGGTTCCGAGGAAGGCCGCTACGAAACCTTCGAGAGGACCCGCCAACGATACGTTCAATGGTTCAAAAGCCCGATCATCATCCAGGCGGTGCTGCGGCAACCCGAGATCGCGAACCTCGAGACGGTGCGGAACGAGGAAGCCGACCCGACGCCGTGGCTCCTCGCGGCGCTCGACGTGACGGCGCCGGAAGACACGGACCTGATCCGTGTCGGCGTGCGGGGGGAACGGATGGACGACCTCCAGCAGATCGTCGACGCCGTGACACAGACCTTCGTCACCGACATGGTCGAGCGTGAGAGGACCGACCTTCTCGCTCGGCGGGACCAACTCGTGAAGAAATACAGCGAGGTTCAGACCGAACTCCGTGCGAAGGAGGAGGCCTTAGCGGAAAAGGCCAGCCCCAGCGATGCCTTCTCACCCGAGATCCGCCGGGAACTCCTCCTCGGCGAGATCGGAAGTCTGCGTGCACAGCGGACAGCGCTGCAGATCGAACTCCGCTCGATTCAAGCCGACATCGCCGTGGCCGGGACGCTCGGGGAGCAGGCCGATCCGCGGAAAGTGGCCAGGCTCTGCATCCTCGAGAAGCAAATCGCCCAACTCACAGCCGACATGGACACCACCCAGCGGGGGTGGTCGAAAGCCCAGGCCGACCGGAAGGCAGAAGAGGTTTCCATCGATCAGCATCGCCGGGTCTTCGACGAGATCGGCCGGCAGTTGGAGTCGACGTCGCTCGACCTGACGGGCCCCCCGAAGATTCAGCGGGTCGAAGCACCGACGACCCCAGAAAAGCCCTGACCGCCCGCCGCCCCGCGGGTGCGGGGCGGCGTTGGGACATCAGACGTTTATCCCCGGCGTCATCGCCGAAAATCGTCGATTGGCTGTGAATGCCACGATCGGTAGACTTTTTCACATGCGCACTGTCGAAGAGATCGAGGCGGCCATCCAGCGACTCGCGCCGACGGAGATGGCCGCCTTCCGCGCTTGGTTCGCCGAATTCGATGCTGCCGAGTGGGAACGTCAGATCGCAGCCGATGAGGCGGCAGGAAAGCTCGACTGGCTAGTCCAGGAAGGGCTCGACGACCTCGATGCAGGCCGCTGCACCGACCGTTGAGCTTCCCGATGAGACACCGGGCCTCTCGACGATTCTGGCGACACTATCGCGACCTGCCGGAAGAGATCCAACGGCTTGCCGATCGGGGCTACGAGCTTCTCGTCGATGACCCGCGGCACCCGTCGCTCCACTTCAAGCGCATCGGCCGGATCTGGTCAGCGCGCGTCGGACTCCATCATCGGGCCCTTGCCACCGAGCGGGAAGGCGAGATCGTTTGGCTCTGGATCGGGAGCCACGCCGAGTATGACCGGCTCCTCCGGCGTCAGTCGTGACACGGCTGTGCTGTTCCGCCGCCCCGCGGGTGCGGGGCGGCGGGGCAGGTGGCCATTGGCTCCGCATCCG
>JBAWVV010000845.1:0-1529 GCA_037147115.1 Planctomycetia bacterium
GTTCTGGAGCATGAAAGCGGCGTCGTTTTTCTGATCCTCGACGAAGATCGGGCTGGACGAGTGAGCGTCCACCTTGACCGTGAAATTCTTGGTGAACTGCTCGGCGATGAAGGTGCGCGGCTGCGCCTCGTCGGTTTCGAGGGAGTCCTTGTTGTGTCGCTGGTCGAGTTTGACGTACAGCGTGGCGATGCGTTCTAGCGGTTCCTCGATGATCAGGGCGCGTTGCTTGGTGCGCGACGAGCCGGTGCGAACCAGGGCGTCGGTTTGGCCTTTGGAGCGAACGCCGGCCTCGCCGCGACCCTTGAGGACGTTGGACAGGGCGGTTACTTCATCGAATTCGGCGTCGATCTGGCGCACGCACTGCCAGAGGTCGGGCGGCAACTGCGGCTTGTGCTCGTTGATCTTCGCCATCGGGTCGTTGGACGAGATGACGGCGTTGATGCGGCGCATGGCGAAGTCTTTTTCGTCCACGGCGCCCCACTGCCCGGAGATGGACTTCGGCGGCGACACGGCGCGGTCAACGAGGTCGTCGATCTGCGCCATGTGGTGCTCACGCTTGTCCTGCAAGCGCGTGAGTTTGGCGACCTCGCTGATCCCCCAAAAGTAGTCTTCGGCGGGGTTCGGGCATACCTGGATGAAGGGGTGATCTCCGACGAGGAACATGGACTCGCCTGCGGAGCGGTCGTAGATCACGATGCCGGGGTCGGCCATTGTCACGACGCGGTAGCCGCCCTTGCCTTCCATGCAATCGTCATCCCACAACCAGAGTTCGTGCATCTCTACCAGTTCCTCGGAGGTCGTCGGGCGATACCAGTCGGACGAACCGGACAGGACGTTGTTGACGTTGCCTTGCGAGGTCGGGTAGAAGCTGGACGTGATGATGCGTGCGACGCCGGCGGGGAGTTCGCCCTGCTCGGATCCGCGCCGCATGGCCGACAGGCGCATCAGGATCACGTCCTTGTTCGGGTGGCGCTCAAGGTCGCGGCGCAACTGGTCTTTGGTGGACATGAACACATGGACCATCGCTTCCTGGCGGTCGAGCATGGTCACGTCCTCGCGGAGCACGCCGAAGTCGGAGGGGTGGACGAGGTAGGGGAAGGTTTCCTTGCTGCGCTGCGTCAACTTGATGTGGCTGCTGGCGTAGGTGAGCGAGGCTTTGATGGCCCGAAGGAACACGATGTCGCAGTTCGAGTCGTACCAGCGGTCGGTGAGGCGCTCGACGAGAGGCGGGATCTTCGGCATCTCGCTCTTTTTGTCCACCCCGGCGCCGAGTTTGATGCTGAACCGGGTGGTGTCGGCGGCGAACAGGAAAGACGCGAGGGTGTCGATGGCCGAGTCAATCTTGTTGAACGCGGCCGGCTCCTGGCCGGTGTCGGTGCCGAACAGCGCGTAGGAGCGCAGGCGGTCGTACATGCTCTTGCGGTCGTTGCGCGAGACAAGGCACTTCTGGATCAGTTCCCAATAGAAGCCTTCGCGGAGTACCGAGTCTGATGGGATTTTCACGCTGCGCGAACCTTCTGGATGGACTG
>JBAWVV010000846.1:0-1526 GCA_037147115.1 Planctomycetia bacterium
GGCGCAGGCCTCCGCCGCACCCGATCCGCAGCCGCTCCCGGCCGACGTTCCCCCCCGGCCGGTGTTTGCGCCGGCGGGGATCACCGACGTGGCCAAGCGCCAGACGCGGCTCCGCGACGAGTGCTTTGAAGTCGCCGAGACGCTCCTGGCCGATTTTCCTGCCGATCCGGCCGGCTGGTCGCTCCTCGGGGCGGTCCATCGCCACTTCGGCGACGACGCCGGAGCTGAAAAGCTCTGGGCCAAGGCGCTCGCGATCGCCCCCGATTTCCCCGATGCCCACCGGCACCTCGGAGATGCGGCGCTCGAGCGTGGCGACCTCGACGTGGCTGAAGCCCGCTACCGGCTGGCGCTCGAGGCCGATCCCGAGGCGCTGGTCGTCATCGACAGCCTTGTCGAGACGCTCCTGGCCAAGGGCGAAACGGCCGCCGCCACCGAGATCCTCCTCGGCTTTCTTGACTGTAACCCCGGCGTGGTCGAGGGATGGTGTCTCCTCGGCAAGACACAGCTGGTGGAGGGGGATTTCGGCGCCGCGCGCGAGGCGTTTGAAAAGGCGCTCGAGGTCGAGCCGACCTCGCGCGATGCAGGCCACGGCATGGCGGCGGCGATCGGATCCCTCGGCCGGGAGACGCCGCTGCCGGTGACGCTCGACCTCGACCGGCGCCTTCGCGATCGACGCGATCAGGGGCGGCCGGGGCGACTGCTCGAGGCGCTCGAAGCCCTCGACGGGATCGGCCCCGCGCCGTGGACGGCAACGGTCAACTACTGGGCAGCGGTGGCCCATGCCCGGCTGGGGGATGCGACGCGGGCGGCGATCGGGTGGCGGCGGGCGATCGAGCTCGACCCCGACGACCACGACAGCCGCGAGGCCCTGGCAACGCTCTATGCCGAAACAGGGCGGACCCGGGAGGCGATGAAACTCCGCCAGGAATGGTGCGACCGCGATCCCGGCAACCCAGCGGCTTGGTTCGGGATCGGCAAGCTCGCCCTCGCGCTTGAGATCCCCGAAGCGGCCGCGAAGGCGCTGAAAAAAGTGGTCGCCCTGGCGCCCCAGCGCGCCGAGGGGCACGCGCTTTTGGCCCGGGCCGAGGCGACGCTCGATCCGGCCGCGGCGCTTGAGGCAGCGCGGCGGGCAGCCGACCTCGATCCCACCGCCCCCCACCTCACGCTCCTCGGCGACACGCTCCTGCGAGGCGGCCTCCGAGACGAAGCCCGGGCCGCCTACGAAAAGGCCCTCGCCCTCGATCCGGCCGACGACCGGGCGCGCGAGGCGCTCGAGCGCCTCGACTTCGCCCGCTAAACAGGCCGCGGCCTGTTCAGGCCGCGGCGGGCTCGATCCGGATCGTGTGGTCGACCGGCACCAGCCGCTCCCGGGCCGCTTGGTCGAGCTCTTCCCAACGCTTTATGAGCTTGCCGGAGAGCACCTTCGCGGCGGCCTGAGCCTCGGTATCGGTACTGATGTCGGGGATGAGCCGGAAGTCGGTGACGATCTGCTTGATCATGAAGGTTTCGTAGTTTTGCTTCTCGGC
>JBAWVV010000847.1:0-1525 GCA_037147115.1 Planctomycetia bacterium
AGCGTCGCCCGGCGGAACGACCGGCCGTGGGATGCCACCTGGCTCGTCGTCACCCCCAATCGTTGCGAGCCGGGGAGCCCGGTGTTTGTCGAACTGAATCTCGTCGACGCCGACCGCAAGCCGATCGCGGTGGCCGGTCAGACGCTTTCCATCGACAGCCCCGATGGTGTCGGCGGCACGATCCAGCTCCGCGGGGCGAGCCGGCCGGGGCTGTATCACGGCTCGTTCGTCCCGGCCGTTGCCGGCCGGCACGGCGTGACCCTCGACCGGGGCGCCATCGGCGGACTGTCGACCGAATTGATCGTGGCGGAGCCGACGCGTGAGCGCGCCCATCCCGGCGTCGACCGGGAGATGCTGCGGACGCTTGCCGATCTGACGGCCGGCGCGGTCGTCGAGGCTGGCGACGTGGCGACGATCCCCGGCCGGTTGGCGACCGGCTCGATCGAGACCCGTCGCCAGGTTGACGACGACATCTGGGACACCTGGCCGGTCCTCAGCTTGTTGGTCGGCCTGTACTGCACCGACATCGCGATCCGTCGGCTCTCCGGTCTGAGCTGAATGCCCCTCAGGGACCGAGCCCCATGAACCCCCTGGTTCCCATGTTGCCCACTCCATCGATCCGCATCGTTACCCTGGCCGCCGCCGCGATCGTGGCGCTGGTTGTTTCCGTCGGCAACGCGTCGGCCCAGTCGACCGACGCCGCCCGCGCCCCCGTGGCGGAATCGGAAGCCCGCGAGCTGCTGCGAATCGAGGCGGCGGTCGACCGGGGGCTCGAATACCTGGCGACGAAGCAGGATGCCACCGGTTCCTGGCAGCATGGGATGGCGCAGCAGCCCAACACCGGCATCAATGCCCTCTGTCTCCTCGCCTTCATGGGGCGCGGCCATGTTCCCGGCCGTGGCCCCTACAAGGAGACGGTGGGGCGGGCGCTCGACGCGATGATCGCCGCCCAGCAGCCCGACGGCCTGGTCGTCCGCAACGGCGGCAACTCGCACGGACCGATGTACGAGCACGGCCTGGCGACGCTCGCCCTCATCGAGGCCTCCGGCTGGCGCACCGACGATGCGATGCGCGACACGTGCCGCCGCGCCGTCGCCGTGATTGTCGGCGCCCAGAACAACGAAGGGGGCTGGCGCTACCAGCCGCGCCCCGCCGACGCAGACTTGAGCGTGACGGTGATGCAGGTGGTGGCGCTACGGGCCGCGCAGAGCGCCCGGTATGACGTTCCACAGAAGACGCTCGATGCGGCGGCGGCTTACATCAAACGCTGCGCAAAACCGGAGGGGGGCTTCGCCTACCAGCCGGGCCAAGGGGTGAAGAACGCCCAGTCGGCAGCCGGCGCGCTCTCGCTCCAACTCCTCGGCCTGTACGACGATCCCGACGTCGCCAAGGCGCTCGAATCGCTCCAGAAGCGCGACTACCGGCCGCAGATGGACGAGTATTTCCACTACATGAACTACTACGCCATGCAGGCCCACTTCCAGGCCGGCGAGGGGCCGTGGGCCCTGTGGAGCCCGCGCGTGCG
>JBAWVV010000848.1:0-1524 GCA_037147115.1 Planctomycetia bacterium
CGCCAAGCGCGGGAAGAAGGTCAGCGGACAGGCCAGTTCCCGGCCGTCCTGGAACTGGACGACCAGGCGACCCCGCTCAAACCAGAGGTGGGTGGCACGGGGGCTATCAGGGCTCGCCAAAGTGTTCATTCCAGGCCTCCAGGAAGTCTTCCCGATGGTTCACCACGATGGCCGCCACCTCCAGGTCGGTCTGGTGCAGTCGGTCGGCGAAGTAGCACGCCTCCTCGATCGTGTCCTCCCGGGGCGAGGCCACCAACACGAAGCGGGTGACGTCGCTGTGCAGCAGGGCCGTCACGTCCTCGGCCCGGCCGGTGCGGGCGAAGACGATCAGCTTCGCGAGCAGCGAATCGTAATTCGGATTGGTTGCGTAGCCGGCATAGCCATAGCCATCGACGCGGATATCCGGCCCCGAGGGCGGCTCGAACGTGGTGAGGACGCCACCGCCCGGCTTGGCCGTCCCGTCGGGCTGCATCGTCTCGACGTTGATGCGGAGCTGCATCGCCATGCCGCGCGGCGCCGGTCCCGCGCCGCTCGCGAGACCAAGCTCTGCCAGGGTGGCGCCGCCTGCCAGCCGCAGCTGCAGCTCGACCAGATCGAGGCCCGTGACCGCTTCCGTCACCGTATGCTCGACCTGCAGGCGCGGGTTCGCCTCGATGAAATAGAAGGCGCCTGAGCCGTCGACGAGGAACTCGAACGTGCCGAGGCTGCGGTAGTTCGCGGCGCGCGCCAGCGTCAGGGCGGCGTCGAGCAACTGCTGGCGCACGCGCGCATCGAGGTTCGGCGCGGGAGCGAACTCGACGAGCTTCTGCCTCTGGCGCTGCAGCGAGCAGTCGCGTTCCCACAGATGCGCGACCTCCGTCCCGTCGCCGATCACCTGCACCTCGATGTGGCGCGCATGGCGCACCAGTCGCTCGAGGTAGAGATCGCCCGACCCGAAGGCGGCGGTCGCCTCCGACCGGCAACGGGTGAAGGCCTCCTCCAGATCGCCAGCCAGGCGCCAGACCAGCTCCAGGCGGCCGGCTTGCCGCCCGCCCTGGCTCACGCCCTGACGACTTGCCTGGCCTGAGACGGTTAGATCGGGGGGATGGGGAAGGACCCCGAAGGGTTCCAGGGGGAGCATGGGGGGCTCAGCGCAAGCGCTCGATGATGGCGCGAATGGCGTCCTCCTTGGCTTCGATGTCTTCGGCTGAAAAGCACCCGTGCTGTGCCGAAAAGGTATAGATTCAGCTCAGAATGGACTTTGAGTTCGATCCCGCCAAAAGCGACGCCAACCTGCACAAGCACGGCATCGACCTACCGCAAGCAGACCATCCGTCTGATCTCTGTCCGCCGCTCCCGCCCCGAGGAGGTGCAGCTCTATGAACAGCTCTGAGTTCGATCGTCGCTTTGAAGACGGGGAGTCCGTGATCGGTGCGCTCGACCTGTCCGCAGCACGCCGCCCACGGCTGGATCAGAAGCGCGTCAACGTCGACTTTCCGATCTGGATGGTCGAGCAACTCGACCTGGAGGCGTCCCGGCTGGGGG
>JBAWVV010000849.1:0-1519 GCA_037147115.1 Planctomycetia bacterium
CACCCTCTCGCTGACCCTCTTGGTCGCGGTCTTCACCCTCGGGATTCGGATCTGAAATCCCCCTCGAACGCCGGCCTCACCGCCGGCCGTTCCCTTCTCGCCCCGGGTCCTGCCCACCGGTTCGCTCCGGTGCTTCTGCCGCCCCGAAAGACCCCTTCTTCGAGCGGGCTCATTCTCGGCCCTGCCTGTCCCTGATCAGCGCGCCAGGCGATTCTTTCAACGGCTGTCGAACGATCCCACGATCAATCGCCGGCTCTGCCCGGTTGGTGCGCGCCGATGCCCGTTTCGTCCCACCGCAGCGCGAAACTTCTTCCCCGTTCACCGCGATCATCGCCATACCCGGTGGCATACTGCACCGATGGATATGCTCCAGTTTCTCCGCGCTGATCCGACCGATGCTGAGGGGCGATCGGCCGCCGCGCGAAGGCGGCGCCGCGAACGCGTCTTCTGGACGTTTCAGGCGATCTTTTGGATGACCATCGGCATCGCCATGCTCGGTCTCACAAAAGCCTTCCGCCCCGATGAGCCCACCCCTTGGAGCGCGATCGCCACCCGGATCGCCTTCGGTGTCATCGCTTCAACGGGAATCCACGCGATCGTGTCGACGATCGCCGCCCGCAGCAGCGAAAGGAAGGCGCACTGGACGATCGCGGCGGCCGTCACCGGCGTGGCGATCCTCGTGAGTGTCTATATCTTCGCCGATCAATTCGTCGGCACGATCATCCCTAGCGGCGGCACACTCTTCTCGGCCTCGCTCCTACCACGGCTCGTCGCTTCTGGCGTGTGGTATGTCGTCTATCTCGGGCTCGATCTCCTCGAGCAGTCGTACGAGGCCGATCTCCGGGCCCTTGAAGCGGAGCGGCGGCTGATGGCCAGCAACCTCCGCGTCGCCCATGCCGAGGCCAACGCCCGCGAGAGCGAGCTGCGCCACCTCCAGGCGCAGATGAATCCCCACTTCCTTTTCAATGCCCTCAACGCCGTCGCCGCCAGCGCCCACGAGCCGGCGGCGGTCGAGAAAGTGACGCAGGATCTCGCCGACTATCTCCGCTTCACCCTCAGCGAGGCGAGGCCGCTTGAGCCCCTTACCCGGGAGCTGCAGTCGCTGGAGAAATACCTCTCCGTCCAGCAGGCCCGATTCGGCAAGCGTCTCAGCTGCCGGCTCGAATGCGATCCGGCCTCGCATGCCGTCGCCGTGCCGCCGATGATGCTCCAGCCGCTGTTGGAAAATGCCTTCGTCCACGGCACGCCGCCGGAGGATGGGCCCCTCGAGGTGATCGTCACGTCGAAAGTCCAGGATGGCTGGCTCGACGTCGAGGTGGCCAACACCGGAGTCTGGGTGCCCCCCGATCAGTCCCGAACTCCGAGCACGGGAATCCGCACCCTCTCCAAGCGCCTCGAGCTCCTCCTCGGCCCTGACGCGAGCGTCGCGGCCCGTGCCGAACGGGGATGGGTGAGGGTGACCATCCGCCTCCCCGCCCGCCCGATCGCCCCGGAGCCAGTCCACGCATGAGCTCGAGCC
>JBAWVV010000850.1:0-1516 GCA_037147115.1 Planctomycetia bacterium
GGTATTTGAATCTGGCTGACTTGCCAGTGGCCGTTTGCCTGGCTCCGGGTTGACGGCATACACTTCTCCCGCAGAATCCGCCCCGTCTTACGGGGGATCTGCTCGCCAAAGGGGGACCCATGATCCGCATCTGCGATCCGGTCGGTCGATCTGCCCTGGCCGAAGTAAAGCCTGCCCGGGGCGCCCCCATCCGCGTTCAGAAGCGTGTCCGCAGGCCATTGCCTTGGCTCAACGACGACCCGAGATTGCAGGCGCTCTACCCCGAGCTCCGCCAGAAAGCCCGCTGGCTGATGGCCAGAGAGCGGGCTGGGCACACGCTCCAGCCGACGGCGCTGGTGAATGAAGGCTTGATCCGGTTGTTCCGGCAGCGGCAAAGACCACGATCGGAGCACGAAGTTCTGATCGCCATGGCGGTGATGATGCGGCGGGTCCTCGTGGATCGATTTCGGCAGAAGCTTCGGCTGAAGCGTGGCGGGCATCTGACCCGGGTCGATCTGCCTATGGATCAAGTCGCGGAGCCGGAGCCGCGGGAGGATCTCATCGCCCTCGACGAGGCCCTCGATCGGTATAAAGCGGTCGATCCAGAGGCGGTCCGGATTGTGGAGCTGCGGTTTTTCGGCGGGATGACCGGCGCGGAGGTTGCCCGCGTGCTCAAGATCTCGTCGCGGACGGTCGACCGGAAGTGGGCCTCTGCCCGAGTGTGGCTGTTTCGCGCCCTTTCCGGCTGCGCCGACGGAGGACGATTAAGGGTGGAGCAGGAATTGTTCGAGGAGGCCGTCGAGCTTTCCGCTGGCCTCGCCCGCCGCCGCTTCCTTGATCGCCACTGTCGCTGGAATCGCGTGCTCCGGGCCCGGGTGGAGCGCATGCTCGACGACCACGACCGAGCCGGCACCTTCCTCGAGGAGCCAGCGCCCGAGCAGATGGCCCGCGGGGGCTTGGGACGAACGGCTGGCTTCGCTTCCGCTGCGAAGCTCGCGGGCGATGTTTGCATGACTGCCCCAGCGTTTCTCGCATCACCTCTCGTGGTGGGCGACCTCGGGAGCCTGGGGTCGGTGCGCGTTTTGCGCCGTCTCTCCGACACCCCCTTCGGGCCGGTGCTTGAGGGCATCGATGGCCCCACCGATCGCCCCGTGCTCGTCCGGGCGCTGGCGGCCAAGTTAGCCCGGGGGCCGAGCGTCCGGAAGCGGTTCCTCGGGGCGGCGCGGAAGCTCGTCATGATGCGGCATCCGTCCCTCCCCTCGATTCGAAGCGTGGAGGAGCGGCCGGTGCCCTATCTGGTCACCAAGCAACTTGCGGGGGAGTCGCTCGCCGATCGGCTCGCCCGGGGCGACCGGTTTTCCGTTGCGACGGCGCTGCGGCTGGGCGCGCAGCTGGCGGGAGCGCTCGCAGTGGTCCACGAGCAGGGGCTGGTCCACCGCCAGCTTTCGCCGGCGACGGTCTTTGTGACAGCCGGCCGCGAGCCCGATCGAGCGGTGCTTATCGACGTCGGGCTCGCTCAGGCGGTCGACGCGGAGAC
>JBAWVV010000851.1:0-1515 GCA_037147115.1 Planctomycetia bacterium
CCGGCCGCAACGCCGACGGGGCGATGCGCCCAACCGGCCTCCCGCCGACGTTCCGTTACCGCTTTGGGCAACCGGCACTTGTCCGGGTAACCAACGAGCTCCCAGAGGAGATGTCGGTCCACATGCACGGCGGCCACTGTCCCGCCCACGCCGACGGCCATGCGAGCTTTCTCGTTCTCCCCGGGAAAGCCCGCGACTATTACTACCCCAACATCGTGCCGAGGGTGGGAGCTGGAGCCAGCGAGGCGCCCGACGTCTCCCACTCTCAAAGCACGATCTGGTACCACGACCACACCCACCACCTCACCGCTCCGCATGTGGCTCGCGGCTTGGGTGGGGGGATGGCCCTGGCGCTTGATGACCTCGAGGTCGGACTGATTGCCTCCGGCGTTCTTCCTGGGATCCCTGGCGTGTCGGATGTCGGCCCTGAATACCGCAATCCTTACGATCTGCCGCTGGTGATCCGCGACGACATCTTCGACTCCACCGGCGCTCTCTGCTACACAAGCAACGCCCACAATGGCTATCTCGGCAACGTTGCCCGGGTCAACGGCCAGGCCTATCCCTATCTCAGGGTGGAGCGCCGGAAATATCGCTTCCGGGTCCTCGTGGCGAGCAACGCCCGCGTGTGGCGCTTTCGTCTGAGCGACAATTCGTCGTTCCTCAGGATCGGCAAAGATGCCTGGCTCTACCCCCAGCCGCAGCAGACGCAGTGTTTTCTAGCCGGCGCGGCAACCCGGGCCGATATCGTCATCGACTTCAGTCGCTATCGCGTCGGCCAGGAGATCTACCTCGAGAACATCCTTCCTCAACTCGATCCGCGCGGGCCCGGGGGAACGCTCGAGGCGGTCAACGCCACGACCGTCGTCGGCACGCCCCCTTTCCGGCACCGTGTCCTGAAGTTCGTCGTCGGCGACAAGGATCCCCGCTTCGCCGACGCAACGATCACCCCGACCTCACCTTTAAGGCCTCACGTTCCGATCACCGACGCCGAGATCGTCGCCCGGCGGACGTTTCTCTTCGAGCGGAAGAACGGAGCCTGGGCGATCAACGGCCAGTTCTGGGATCCCGATGTCGTCAACGCCATTCCCAAGATCGGTTCGGCCGAGGAATGGACGATCAAGAACGGTGCCGGTGGCTGGTGGCACCCGATCCACATGCACCTAGAGGGGCATGAGCAGGTGGCGAATGTCGGCGCCGGCGGGCCGATTCCGTACCATGACCGATTCAAGTCTGACACGACGATGCTCGGGCCCAACTCCGAGTTCAAAATCCGCATTCGGTTCCGAACCTTCAAGGGGCCGTTTGTCTTCCACTGCCATACGGTGGAGCACGAGGATCAGGACATGATGTTCCAACTCGATCCCCGCGATCCAGTGACGGCGAGCACAACACCGCAGCAGTGGTTTCCGTGACGTGCGGGGCGGCTGCTTGATCGGTGGCTCATGCGGTTGCCGCTGGTGTTGGCTCGCGCTGGGCTCGGGATTGACCGTACCCCGTCGCCGGACGTTCGCT
>JBAWVV010000852.1:0-1513 GCA_037147115.1 Planctomycetia bacterium
CCCCCGGTAGGCACCGGGGCGACAGGACGGATCCCGGCCGCCTCCGGCACCCGGATCGCCTGGGCAGGATCCTTTCGGAACGTCCCGTCGGGCTGCTTCACGTATCTCACCCCGTCGACGATTTGCTGGAAACGGTAGTAGTGGGCAAGCTCCCCTTCGCCGTCACCGCTTTCGGGCGATGTCGTACTCCCCTCCCCCTGCTCGACCACGAGCCGAAGGGCCTCGATCGCGGCCACATGATCGCCGTATCGCTGCAATCCCAGCGGGCCCTCCGCCTGCCCTTCCAGGACAAGCGTCGGCTTGATCCGCTCGAAGCCGTCGATGATCGCCTGATAGAAGTCGCCGATCGTGGCTGCGGGCGGCGCCGCGGCACGGCCGATCACGATCGGATCGTGCGCGGGCTTCTCGACCTCCATGAACAGCCGCACGGCGTCGAGCGAGAATCCCTGGAGGCTGACCGGACGGCGGAGAGCGATCCCTGGCGGATTGTCGGGGTATTCGGGGAACACCTCCGGCGACGCCAGCCGTGGCCGGCCGCCGATCCCCACGAGCAGATTGCAGCAGATCGCCATGTGGAGCATCTCCTCCATGGCAACCGAGCGGAGAATACCCCCCACATCGCCAGCCTCCCGGAGCGACCACATCGCGCACAGGTAGGGAGGCATGGTGAACCACTCCAGCTCGACGGCCGTCTGGAGCATGCTGCGGAGATCGTCCACCGTCTGTGGACCGTTCCCTGAGTCCATCACCCGGGCAAACCGGCGTTGGACCGTGTCGACGAAGGGATGGGAGATCGTGAAGGGAACGTTTTCGATCGAGAGCCCACCAGCCGCGACGCGCTCCTCGGTTTGTACCCAGCGACGCTCATTCCCCTCCGCTGCGCCGGCCGACGCGACCCGCTCCTCCACCACCACCCTGCCGCGCTGATTCCCCTCCGCTGCGCCAGCCGACGCGACCCGCTCCTCATGACGCGGCCCCCAACGCATGGCCTGCATAGGGGCATGTCCCAGATGCATCTTGTGCGACCTGATCAGGTCGATGAGCGATGCATCCACACCCGGCAGCCCCTTCGCCCTGCGGAAGGCCGTCCACCGCGAGTCGATCCAGCCATGGAGCCGCCAGAATCGCTGATTCCCGAGATTCTTCACGATGTCGCCGAGATCGACCGGATCACCCGTAACCTGAAACCGACCGTGGAGATAGTTGTGCAGGCCCGTGGTGGGATCGGACGATTGGGCGTTGGGCCTGCCAGTGACAGGGCGAAACGATGTCTCGACGTAGAGACCAAACGCATCGTCGTCATCGAGGGATCGCAGGAACGCTTCGTCGTGCAACTGTCGCACGGCGGTCAGCATCGGCCCGGCAAAGGTTCGCGCCAGGTTTCCCGCCGGTACCGGGTCGATCCGATCATTGGGATCGATCGGCACCTGCACCCAACCGGCCAACAGCGCCGAGGCCCGCGGAAACTGCTCCCGCAGCAACTCGATCATCGCCCGGTGCATGACGAGAAAAT
>JBAWVV010000853.1:0-1511 GCA_037147115.1 Planctomycetia bacterium
GACTAATGTTGTCCCTCGAGTCTGGTTCAATTACTCGATTCAAAACGGCAGCGCCCCTGACCTGCCCCCCCTTCAACGGCACCACCCCCGTAGAGAAATTCTGCCAGTGTCACAACCAAAGGCGGGCAGATTACAATCGGCCTACCGGCACAGCCTGCGAGAGGTTTCGTAGATTCCAATGGAGAGCAGCAGTTCGCTGGCAGAAGGTGCTCATCGAGCGGTGGAGGAAAATCTACAACACCGTTTGGCCGCACCGGCCTGGCCTATCCGAGGGTGATTCCTTGACACCAACACTGGTGTGCTCATAGTCTCATGGAGCTCGATCATTTAACTTTCTCCAGCGTAGATCTGGTCCCGACACCCCTTTGGCAGGTTCACGCCCTTGGCAGGTTGAGGCTGAAACATGAAGATCCGGGGGGTTGCGGGATTGAGCCGCCTGACTAACTTTGTCTCCTTTGCCCACCCGTGAGCCCTATCATCCGTCCGTGTGTGAGCCGCCCACCGTGCCGTCAGACTGCAACCTCGTCGATTGCGTGATCGTCAACGATCACGCGCTGCTACTTGACCTGCTCGTGAGGGCTGTGAAAGGCATTTCCGGCATCAATGTGGTGGCGACCGGGACCGACGTGGGGGATGCGGAGCGGCTGGCCTCGCTTCCCCGGGTCGATCTGCTGATCGTCGATTGCCATCTAAAAACGGGTGACGGTTTTGAGGTCGTCCAGCGGATTCGGCAGAACCACATCGGCCTAAAATGCATCATGATCGCCGGATCGACGGCGGATTTCGTCTGCCCCGCGGATCTCCTCGATGTCGTCGTGTCGGTGGTCGACAATGCTCAGGCGAGCGAGGCGCTCTTCGCGGAGATCGACCGCGTGGTCGGCCTGCCGGAGCAGGAACCGATGAGTGCGGCGACCGCCGGTAGCATCAGGGAACGGCTGACGGATCGACAATGGCAAGCCTTCACGCTCATTGGCGAGGGCCTCTCCAACAAGGAACTCGGCAAACGGCTCGGGATATCCACGCGGACGGTGGAGACGCACCGGAAAGAAATCGCCCGAAAACTGTACGTCAGCGGGGCGGCCCTGATACGTCTGGCGGTGCTGCATCGGGAGTCGGGCTATTGTTTCAGGCCGCTCCCAGATGCTCCTGCAGGGATCTCCTCACCGGCCGACCGTGATGCACGACGGCGAAGCCCCACGGCGACTAGCAGCACCCGGCGGCCTTCGAAATGACTGAGATACTGCAGGATGGCACGCGGCAGTTCGTGTTCGTGAGCAACCGGCTGCTCGACATGCTGGGCCTCGAACGCGAGACCCGGATGCGGGACTGGCGGTCGATCTACGCCAACATCCACCCCGACGATTTTGCCGGGTTTCTCAAGCCCTCCGAGGAGTCGTGGAATGGTGACCGTGTTCCGCTGGGAGGGGCGGGCCTGCGTGCGGGGTGAACTCCACTGGTTTTCGGCGGAGTCGAATCCCCGGCCGCGGCCGGGGATTCGACTCCGCCGAAAA
>JBAWVV010000854.1:0-1507 GCA_037147115.1 Planctomycetia bacterium
GGAAATGTCCGTCGTGCCACTTGCCGAGACATTCTGAACGATGACATCGATCATGAGGTGCGCGTCGGCAAGAGCGGTGAAGAGGCGGGCCGCGCATCCCGGTTTGTCGGGGACTCGGGCGACGGTGACCTTGGCCTGATTGCGTTCGACGCTGACGCCCCTGACGACGACCTGCTCCATTCCTGCGGATTCTTCTTTCACGATGGTTCCTGGGTTGTTGTTAAAACTGCTGCGGACCTCGAAGGTCACTCCGAATTTCTTGGCAAACTCCACGGAGCGTGACTGCATGACCTTGGAGCCGCTGCTGGCCATCTCAAGCATCTCGTCGTAGGAGATCGCGGTGATTTTTTGTGCTTTCGGCACGATACGTGGATCGCAGGTATAGACTCCGTCCACGTCGGTGAAGATCTGGCAGGCATCTGCCTCGACGGCGGAGGCGAGGGCAATCGCGGTCAGGTCGGAGCCGCCGCGTCCAAGTGTGGTGATGGCTCCATCGCTTGTTTCCCCTTGAAAACCCGCCACGATCACGATCTCACCTTGGTCGAGGTGCTTTTTAATCTGATCCGGGGTGACGTTGCTGATCTTGGCCTTCGTGTGGACGCCGTTGGTGACGATCCCCGCCTGGGCACCGGTCAGGGAGACGGCTTTGCCACCCATGCTCTGGATCGCCATGGCGGTGAGTGCCATCGTGGTCTGCTCACCCGTTGAGAGAAGCACATCCATCTCACGTTCGGTCGGGTTGCGGGAGACTTCCTTGGCCAGCCTGATCAGGGAATCGGTCACCCCCGACATCGCTGAAACGACGGCAACAACGGAATTTCCTTCCCGCTGGGTCTCAAGCAGACGTCTGGCGACATTGGTGATTCGCTCGGGGTTGCCGACCGATGTTCCGCCGTATTTCTGAACGATGAGGGGCATTGGAAAAAGGATCGGGGCTCTAGGAGAAAGGCTTGAAGTTAAGAATTGAGACGCGAAAGGGCGTTGCGGACGGCCTCTGCGGTGGCGTCGGTCTCGATTGGTTCGGTGACCGCATGCTTTGCAGTGTCGGGATCCTTCAGTCCATGACCGGTCACTGTAAGGACAACCTTCGCCCCCTGCGGTGTCTGCCCGAAGGGGCAGGTCGCGCACCGGGTGGTTTTACCAGCTTGGTTATGGCACTTGAAGAGCGCCGCCACGGGTGCTGCGCTGGCAGGCTCGACAAAGATTCCCTCGTGGGAGGCCAGCCACTTCTGGGCTGCCAGAATCTCGGAGTCCTCGACGATTTCGAAACATCCTCCCGATTCCGAGATGGCATTGATGGCTCCGTCCCAGCTCGCAGGCCGGCCGATTCGGATAGCGGTCGCCACGGTCTCGGGGTTCTCCATCGGAGCGCCGTGATACAGGGGTGCGGAACCAGCTGCCTGGACGCCGAGCATCTTTGGAAGTTTGGAACTGCGGCCAAGATTCTTGAACTCTTTGTATCCCTTCCAATAGGCGGTGACATTGCCAGCGTTACCGACCGGCAGGA
>JBAWVV010000855.1:0-1505 GCA_037147115.1 Planctomycetia bacterium
ACTCCATCGGCCTGGAACCCGAACGACACCTCAGCACCGGCAGCGATCGTGCCATTCCAGTCGGCATTCTTGATCACGTAGCGCGTACCGACGTGGCTGACGATCACGGCATTCCAGATATTGACGATGTTGGCGTTCATGTCGAATTCCATCGTCCAACCGTTGATCGCCGTCGTGCCTGTGTTTTTGATCTTCATGTCGCCGTTGAACCCGGTCGCCCAACTACTGGTCTGCGTATAGGTCAACGCAACACCACCGGCCGTCGCGGCATCGTCGTTGAGAATAGTGCCGGTGCCGGTGCCCGTGAGGATCGTTGCCCCCAGAGCCGTGCTGAGCTTCACAACGAACGTCTCGTCCGATTCCACCGTTGTGTCGCCGGTAACGGCCACAGAAATTGTCTTTGTGAGTTCGCCGGGAGCGAATGTGAGCGACCCGCTGGCGGAAGTGTAATCGCTGCCAGCCTTTGCGGTGCCGTCGGCCGTCGCATACTGCACCGACACCGTCTGCATTGAGGCTGCAGAGAGCGTGACCATGAACTGCCGTAACGCTGTGCCAGTGTTTCCCTCCTTCACCTGTCTGCTCGAGATACTCAGCGTCGGGAGCGTCGGTGTCGGTGTCGGTGGCGGCGTCGGTGGCGGTGTCACGGGGGTAACCGCGCCGGCGATGACGGGATCGCTGCCGTAGTCGCCCCAGGCGAGGCTGAAGCCTCCGGCGGACATCGACGGAATGCCAGTGTGGAAGTTGGAAAGCTGGCCCGCGGGCCCAGGGTTGTCGCGGTTGATCGACCACATGGAGAGCATCCCCAGCCCCTTGGCCCGGGCGAATGTCTCGAGGCGATCGGCATCCTGTAGGGTGAACACTTCGCTGGTGATGTCGTTGACGCCGAGCATCGGCGTCACGCCCAACTGGTTCCAGCCAAACGTCTGACCCTGACTCGTGAACAGGGTGGTCATCTGCGCAAACGTGGCGGTGGCGGCATCGATGGCATATTCGCCCATCGACTTGAGTGCCGGCGGCGCGGCGCTGTCGCCGTAGTCCATCGCCATCACATTGACGCCGTCGACTTTCACGCCAGAAGTAAGGGCGATTCTGACCGCGTTCACGCCGTCCTGCGTGAGCCCCTGCGGCAGCACTGGCAGCGTGAGCCAGACTCCCAGACTAGGTCGGCTCTTCTGCACAATTGCGATGGCATCCATCTGGAGCTTGAGGATTTGGGGTTCGGCGACAGCAGCCCCTTCGATATCGAAGTCAACCTTGTTGAGCTTCAGTATGTCGACCATCTCTGCATAGGCCGTTGCCAAGGCTGGGGCGGCCAGTCCCCGTTGGGCGTAGGACTGCGCTAGGCTTTGCCCCGCGGCCCCGCCCAACGACACCATCACATCGCCCCCTACCAGTCGCAGGGCATTGATTTCATTACGGATCGCCACAGCCTGCTCGTTGCTGCTGTCGAGCGTCAAGACATCGTAACCGGCCCAGGCGAGCTTGCCGCTGGGGCTGGCCTGCAT
>JBAWVV010000856.1:0-1504 GCA_037147115.1 Planctomycetia bacterium
ATTCGGCTTTGAGCAGTTCCTGTTCGAGCGCGCCGACCTTCTGTTGGGCGTCGATGATGCTGTCCAGGCTCAACCGCCTTGTCTCGGCGGTCATGGACGAGAGTTGACCCCGAGCTTCGCGCAGACCCGCTTCGATTTCCAGGAGACGGCTGCGCTGATTGGCCAGATCAGCCTCCTGCTCGATGCGCACCTGCTCGCGTTCCATGTAGCCGTGCTTGGACATGAAGTCGCTGTCCACCAGATTCTTGAAGTCCTGAGCACGCTGCGTGGCAATCGGCAGGGTCTGCTCCAGCTTGCGCACCAACTCCTGGGTCGAGCGCCACTCAGCCTGGCGGCGCGAGATCTCCGCTTCGATCCGGTTGTGCTTGGCGGCGTACTCGCCGTACTGGCCGCCGAGCAGCCCCTGCAGGCGGGCGACAGAGAAGATGCCCGCAACCGGCTGCCAGGCCTTGCCGGCCTTGATCATCACGAAGACGGGGGTGTTGCGGAATTCGCCGAGGGAGACGAAGTATTCGTGCTTCGCGCCGGAGGCACTACTGAAGAAGACGTTGCCGCTGCCGAACGCCGTCGAGCCCGGCATCACGAAGTCGCCCTTCGCCGGGTCGGCGTTATACATCACGCTCTCCACGTTCCATGTCCGGGTCGCGGGGTCGAGCCTGATCTCGTTGAGTTCGGCCACGCCCTTCGTCGGATCTGAGTCGTGCGTGAAACTTCCCTGGCCGGCATAGCCGGTGTTGCCGATGAAGTCGCGGAGCAGCGTGCCGTCGGGCTTCCACACCGAGACTCGGCGGGGGTGATCGGAATACTCGGCGACCCAGGCATGCCCCGCGGCGTCTACGGCGATGCTGGACATCTCGCGCATGCCCTGCGGCTCGAATGCACCCTGCCTCGCCCGGCCGCCGGTCTTGCCGATGCGGCCGAGCAGTCTGCCGTCGGGGGCGAACTTCTTGACCTGCAGGTCGTTGCCCAGGTTGGTGATGAAGATGGTGCCGGATGCGTCGAGAGCGATGGCGCCGGGCTGTTCCACGGCGCCGTTCAACGGGATCACGACAGCCTTCGCCATCGGGTCGGCCTCGCTCTTGAGCGACTCGAGGCCAATCTTCACGAGCTCCTTCTGGCGAAAACAGTACAGCTGCTTGCCGTCGAAGGCGAAGGGATATCTGTCTGAGGCATGGTGACCCTGCCCGCCGTGGACCCCGGTCAGTTCCAGCTTGGTCTGCTTGATGAGTGCGGCGGTCGCCGCGTCGAAGAGCCAGAGACGGTCGTCGTCGGTGGCGAGGATCAGCACGCCGTCGCCAACCGCCAACGCCCGGGCCTTGGGTGGCGCGATGCCCTCGGCGAGTCCCAAGAGGTCGCGAAAGTGCAGCGGCATCGGCAGTTCCTTGCCGTCTCGGACGAACGGCGCGAAGCTGCCGTCCTTCGCATTCATGCGGAGCAGTTGCACGCCGCTCGCGCCCCAGTCGTTTGGCACTGTGAAGACAGAGGCGTCGGTGGCTGTCAGGAC